>USQD01000109.1 GCA_900556795.1 uncultured Prevotella sp.
TTATGAGTAGAAACAAACGATGGAAGAAAAAGTACCATACTTTCTTTTTAATTAACATTCTTTAATACCAAGACTCTTCCGTCATTCAAGAATTCTTTGTACTTTAGCACCTCAAAAAAAAGATACATTTATGAGCAACGGATTATTACTTTGGGTAGATGACGAAATAGAGCTTCTCAGAGCCCATATCATCTTTCTGGAAAAGAAAGGATACGAGGTGGTAACGGTGAGCAACGGAGCCGATGCCATCGACCAATGCAGGAAGCAGACCTTCGACCTCATACTCCTGGACGAGATGATGCCAGGACTGAGCGGACTGGAGACCTTGCAGCAAATCAAGGATATTCAGCCTGCCACACCCGTAGTGATGTGTACCAAAAGCGAGGAAGAGAACATCATGGACCAAGCTATCGGTTCCAAGATTGCCGACTACCTCATCAAACCGGTGAACCCGAACCAGATACTTCTGTCGCTCAAGAAGAATATACATAGAAAGGATATCGTGACAGAGGTAACGCAGAGCGGATACCAGCAGGACTACCAGCAGATAGCCATGCAGATGATGGACTGCCGAACCTGCAGCGACTGGATGGAGATATACAGGCGACTGGTGAAATGGGAGTTGGAACTGAGCGATACCGACAGCTCGATGACCGAGATGCTCACCATGCAGAAGGAAGAGGCGAACATAGGCTTTGCCAAATACATCGCCAAGAATTATCTGGACTGGGTAGATCCGAAGAATCTGGGCAAGGTGGTGGAAGGCAAACCCGTAATGAGTCCGGACATCTTCAAGACCAAGCTCTTCCCGATGCTCGACAAGGGGGAAAAGGTGTTCCTCATCGTGATAGACAACTTCCGCTACGACCAGTGGAAGATGCTGGCGAAAGACATCGGAGACATGTACGACATCGAGGAAGACATGTATATGAGTATCCTGCCTACAGCCACCCAGTATGCCAGAAATGCCATCTTCAGCGGGCTGATGCCAAACAAGATAGCCGAAATGTTTCCAGAACTTTGGGTAGACGAGGACGAAGAGGAAGGCAAGAACCTCAACGAGAAGCCGCTCATCCAGACCCAGCTGGACAGATACCGCAAGCACTACAGCTTCAGCTATCACAAGGTGAACGATTCGGCAGGAGCCGACAAGTTTCTGGAACATTACAACGAATGCAAGAGCAACGACCTGAATGTGCTCGTCATCAACTTCATCGACATGCTCTCGCATGCACGTACCGAATCAAAGATGGTTAGAGAGCTGGCAAATACGGAATCAGCCTACCGAAGCATCACCCAGAGCTGGCTGCGCCACTCGGTACTGGCAGAACTGTTCAAGCGACTGGCTCAGAGCGATTTCAAGGTAATTATCACCACCGACCACGGCAGTATACGCGCATCAAAGCCTATCAAGATTATAGGCGACCGCAACACAAATACCAACCTGCGCTACAAGCTGGGCAAGAATCTAGCATACAACGCCAAGGAAGTATTCACCATCAAGGAACCGCACAAGGCACAGTTGCCAGCGCCCAATCTGAGTACCTCGTATGTTTTCGCCTATGGTGATGCCTTCTTCGCTTACCCGAACAACTATAATTATTATGTGTCTTACTATAAGGACACCTTCCAGCATGGTGGCATCTCGATGGAGGAAATGCTCATCCCGCTCATCACGCTGACACCGAGAAAGAGATAAGCGAAGACTCCAGCAGCCTTAGCTAATCATAAAGTTCAATATTCAAAATTCAAAGTTCAAAGTAAATATATGAAGATTAAGATTGATTCATTAGACAACATTCATGTAGCAGCGAAGGAATTCCTGGATAACATGGGCGACGGCAAAGTCTTTGCCTTCTATGGCAAGATGGGAGCCGGAAAAACAACATTTGTAAAAGCTATCTGCGAAGAGTTGGGAGTAGAGGATGTCATCACCTCTCCTACCTTTGCCATCGTCAACGAATATACCGCTGGTAATGGCGACCCTATCTACCACTTCGATTTCTATCGCATCAAGAAGCTGGACGAGGTATACGACATGGGGTACGAAGACTATTTCTACAGCGGCAACCTCTGCTTTCTGGAGTGGCCGGAACTCATCGAAGACCTCCTGCCTGAGGACTGCACCAAGGTAACTATCACCGCCGAGGAAGACGGCAGCAGAAGCGTAGAATGGTAAGAAAAATACGTCCCGACGCAGACTTTACTACGTCCCGACGCAGTTCTCTGTACGTCCCGACGTGGCATTATCTGCGTCGGGACGTATTTCCATACCCCTCGTGACGCAGTTACAGTCCCCTCGTGGCACAAGCTCAGAGGCATCCAAAAGTGACGAGTGACTTTTTCACCTTTCGTGTTTTCACAGTGTCCAGAAAATGTAATAAAAAAGCATCTGACCAGAGACAACATATCTCTAACCAGATGCCTTCATTCATTCTGTTTTCAAGCTTTTACAAGAGAGCCTGGAACTTCTCAGTCAAGGTAGCCTTTGATGCAGCACCTACGAACTTGTCAACCAGCTGGCCACCCTTGAAGAAGAGGATAGTAGGGATATTGCGAACGCCAAACTCCATGGCGATATCGTCATTCTCCTCTACATCACACTTGCCAACTACGATCTTACCATCAAACTCCTCAGCCAACTCTGACACGATAGGAGCAATCTGACGGCAAGGACCACACCATGTAGCCCACAAATCCACTACCAATGGCAACTCGCCATTCTTGTAACTCTCGAAATTCTCTGTTGTAATTGTTACTTCCATTTTTTTGCTTTTTAATTTATTTATGATTAATATTATCTGAGTATACTCACTATTAGTTAATCTGATAAGACATCTTCGGGTTGTCGTTCACGAACTGAATCAGTTCCCTGCTCACTCCTACTGACCTGTCCTGTGCACGCATCGTAAAATTGGTGTTGGTTTCAGAGTCATGTATCTGTATGAAGAGCTGCGCATGGCCCTCATCATTGTCTACCAGCGTCTTGAGGTCGTTCACCAGCGTATCATCAACAATAGAGCTGTCTATGGAAATCGTAAACTTCTCCAATCTGTTCTCCTTCACAGTCTGCAGATATTCTACCGTACTGATCTTGAAGTCGAGATAGTTGCTGTTGCCATATCGGGCTACGCATTTTGCCGTAACAAAGATGGTACTTCCTTCTACCATCACACCTCGCCAAGTTCCCCAGTCCTCACCAAAGAGAGCCAGTTCACCCGAGCCCTCGAAGTCTTCGATGGTAACGAATCCACAAGGCTTTCCGGTCTTGGTAAACTTGGATTTCACCTCGGTGATGATACCTCCAAATACGATGTCTTCCTTTTTGGCAAGCTCAGCCTTATCGCCCAATTCCGCACAATGGGTATTGCACAGATTGTTGAGGATAATCTCATAATCATCCAGCGGATGAGCCGAGAGATAGATACCCACCAACTCGCGCTCCCTGTTCAGGCGCTCGATGGTACTCCATCCTTCCACCTCAGGAATAGGCGGAGTGGCAATCTCTACAGCTTCGGTTCCACCAAAGAGCGATGTTGCCGCCTCCTGCTGCTCGCGCTGGAAGAGCTGACCATAACGCACCAATGTATCGAGGAAGGTTTCGCCCTTGCTGTTCTTGCCGAAGAACTGCTCTCTGCGAATGCCGAAACTGTCAAAACCTCCACTCAATGCCAGGGTTTCAAAAGCCTTGCGGTTTACGCAGGAGAAGTCTACACGCTCTGCAAAATCGAAGATAGTCTTGTAAGGTCCGTTCTTCTGCCTTTCAGCCACGATGGCATCGGCAGCCGGTGCTCCCATGCCCTTGATGGCAGAAAGACCGAATCGGATTTCGCCATGTTCGTTCACACCGAAGGCACGGTAACTCTCGTTCACATCAGGTCCCAGCGTCTTGATATTCATCGACTGGCACTCCTCCATCAGCTTGGTGATTTCGGTAATCTGCGCAAAGCGGCGGGTCATCAGCGCAGCCATGTATTCGGCAGGATAATGAGCCTTGAGATAAGCCGTCTGATAAGCTACCCACGAATAGCAGGTGGCATGCGACTTGTTGAAGGCGTAGGAAGCAAACTTCTCCCAGTCGCCCCAGATCTTCTCCAATACCTTCGGATCATGTCCGTTCTCCTGTCCCTGCTTGATGAACTTCGGCTTCATCGCATCTACGATGGCCTTCTTCTTCTTACCCATCGCCTTACGGAGGGCATCAGACTCACCTCGGGTAAAGCTGGCCAGCTGGCGGGAGAGGAGCATCACCTGCTCCTGATAGACCGTAATGCCGTAGGTATCCTTCAGATACTTCTCCATGCAAGGGATATCGTAGGTAATCGCCTGCTTACCGTTCTTGCGGGCAATGAAGTCCGGGATATAGTCCATAGGACCCGGACGGTAGAGGGCATTCATGGCGATGAGGTCCTCAAACACCGTAGGCTTCAGCTCGCGGAGATACTTCTGCATACCAGGCGACTCAAACTGGAAGGTTCCAATGGTCTGTCCGCGCTGGTAAAGCTGATAGGTCAGCTCATCATCGATAGGGATGGTATCAAGGTCTACGATGTCGCCCGTAGTCTGCTTGATAACCTTGCAAGCCTCCTTCATCTCGGAGAGAGTCTTCAAGCCCAGGAAGTCCATCTTGATAAGTCCGGTAGTCTCGATGACGTGACCGTCGTATTGGGTTACTGCCGTCTTCAATCCCGGGAAATCAGGGTCATCGGCAGTAGATACAGGCACCCAGTTGCTGATAGGGTCTCGGCAGATGATGAATCCACAGGCGTGGATACCCGTACCACGGATAGTACCCTCCAGCATCTTGGCATACTTGATGGTATTGCTCTCGCGGGGATCGGTAGAGAACTCTGCCTCTCTCAGCTCTGGTGTGTACTTGATAGCATTGGGAAGATTCATCTTCGCACCATCAGGCAAGCGGTCAGGAATCGCCTTGCAGAGCGCATTAGCCTTGTCGAGCGGCAATTTCTCTACGCGGGCAACATCCTTGATGGAGTTCTTCGTTGCCATCGAACCGTATGTAATAATGTGGGCACAGTTCTCATGACCATACTTATCCATTACCCATCTCAACACCTTACCTCGACCATCATCATCGAAGTCGGTATCGATATCAGGCAGGTTGACACGGTCTGGATTCAGGAAACGCTCAAACAGGAGGTCATACTTCAAAGGGTCAATCTTGGTAATGCCCAAGCAGTAAGCCACCACAGAACCTGCTGCAGAACCACGGCCCGGACCCACCATCACGCCCAGTTCCTCGCGAGCCGCCCTGATGAAGTCGCTCACGATGAGGAAGTAGCCAGGGAAACCCATGGTCTTCATCACGTGGAGCTCGAAGTTCACATGCTCGTCTACATTCTCCGGCAACGGATCGCCATAGAGCTGCTTGGCTCCCTCGTAGGCAAGATGGCGCAAATACTCAGCCTCAAACTTGATACGGTATATCTTGTCGTAGCCACCCAGACGGTCGATCACCTTCTGACCTTCCTCTGGCGACAACTGATTCTGTCCGTTTTCATCGCTGGTGAATTCCTTGTAGAGATCTTCCTCAGACACCTTCTCACGCAACTGCTCCTCGGTACCGAAACTCTCCGGAATCGGGAAGAAAGGCATGATAGGACCGTGGTCAATGCTATAGATTTCCACCTTGTCCAGCACCTCCAGGGTATTAGACAGCGCCTCGGGAACATCCGAGAAGATATCATTCATCTCCTGACGGGTCTTGAACCACTCCTGCTTGGAATATCGCATACGGTTAGGATCGTCCAGGTCCTTACCGGTAGCTATACAGAGCAGGTGGTCGTGGGCCTCAGCCGTCTCCTTGTCCTCGAAGTGGCAGTCGTTGGTACAGACGAGCTTGATGCCATATTCCTTAGCCAGCTCGATGAGCACTTTGTTGGCTTTCTGCTGCAACTGGAAAGCCTCACGGTTGGCGAGAAAAGGAAGCGGCTCCTTCACCTCGTGGCGCTGAAGCTCCAGATAGTAGTCGTCGCCAAAAAGATTATGATACCACTCGCAAGCCTCGCGGGCTCCCTCGATGTCGCCATGCAATATCTTAGACGGAACCTCACCGGCAATACATGCCGAACAGACTATCAGATCCTCGTGATATTTCTCGAGGTCGGCACGGTCGGTTCGCGGACGCATATAATATCCATCCACCCACGCATTACTTACCAGCTGGATGAGGTTTTTGTATCCATTATAGTTTTTGGCAAGCACGATGAGATGGTAACCACTCATATCGCCCTTGTCCTTCTCACGGTCTTGCTTTCTGCGGCGAGCCACATACATCTCGCAGCCTATAATAGGCTTGAACGGCTCCAGTCCCTCTTTCTTGCGATCCTTGTTCACCTTGGCGCAATAATCCGTGAGTTCCTTAATACCGAACATCACACCATGGTCGGTAACAGCCATACCTTTCATGCCATCCTTAATGGCCTTGTCTACCAGATGCGGAATCTTAGACTGACCGTCAAGGATGGAATACTGCGTATGCACATGTAAATGAACAAAATCTTCCATTATATGTTTTTTATTTCAAAATTTGAGCCCAAAGTTACGGCTAAAAGTTGATATTCCAAAAGATCGGAAGAGCGTCGTGTAGGGAAAGAGTGTAGATCTCGGTGGTCGCCGTATCATTAAAAAAA
>USQD01000110.1 GCA_900556795.1 uncultured Prevotella sp.
GCTGTATGGGGTAAGCTCTACGGACAATGGTTTGCCGGAGCCACCGTCTTCGTCTTCGATCACGAGAAGTTTACGGCAGATAAGATCATGCGCCAGATTGAGAAGTATCACATCACCTCTTTCTGCGCTCCTCCTACCATCTACCGCTTCATGATTCAGGAGGATTTCTCTAAGTATGACCTCAGCAGTCTTGAATACTGCACCACAGCGGGTGAGGCTATGAACCCATCCGTGGCAGAAACCTTCCAGAAACTGACTGGCGTTCAGATTTATGAGGGCTTCGGACAGACTGAGACTACGATGACACTCGGAACCTTCCCTTGGATCAAGCCAAAGCCAGGAAGCATGGGCAAGCCAAACCCACAATATGATGTTCACATCCTCCGCCCAGACATGACGGAATGCGAGGATGGTGAAAAGGGTGAGATTTGCATCCGCATCGGCGACAACAAGCCTATCGGTCTCTTCAAATATTACTATCGTGACGAAAAGCAGACCAAATCGGTTTGGCACGACGGTTACTATCACACGGGCGATATGGCTTGGCGTGATGAGGAAGGCTACTTCTGGTTTGAGGGTAGAATCGACGACGTGATCAAGAGCTCGGGCTACCGTATCGGTCCTTTCGAGGTAGAGAATGCCCTGATGACTCACCCTGCCGTAGTAGAGTGCGCCATCACCGGTGTGCCAGACCCAATCCGTGGTATGGTTGTCAAGGCTACCGTCGTACTGAAGGATGAATACAAGAGTATGGCAGGCCCAGACCTCATCAAAAAGCTGCAGGATCATGTGAAGCACGAGACTGCTCCTTATAAATATCCTCGCATCATCGAATTCGTAGATGAACTGCCAAAGACCATCTCCGGCAAGATTCGAAGAGTAGAGATTCGAGAAAAAGACAATAAAAAGAAATAATGATTGTTGGAGCAAAGGATTTGAAATTTCAAATCCTTTGCTCCAACTAAATATCAGCATAAAATGGGAAAAAGAATCGTAGTAAAGGTGGGCAGCAACGTGCTGACCCGAGAAGACGGGAAACTGGATGTAACGAGAATGTCGGCGATTGTGGATCAGATTGTCTGGCTCAGAAAGCACGACTATGAGGTGATTCTGGTATCTTCTGGTGCCGTGGCTGCCGGAAGAGCAGAACTGCACGTTGACCACCATCTGGACAGCGTGGAGCAACGCCAGCTGTTCTCTGCCATCGGACAGGTGAAACTCGTAGGTCTCTATTACAACCTTTTCCGCGAATACAAGATCAAGATAGGTCAGGTATTGACCATGAAGGAGAATTTCGGTGCCGAGGAGCAGTATAAGAACCAGGAGGCCTGCATGCAGGTGATGCTGGAAAACAACGTGCTCCCTATCGTCAACGAGAACGATACCGTGTGCATCACCGAGCTGATGTTTACCGATAACGATGAGTTGTCAGGCTTGATTGCCAAGATGATGAATGCCGACACCTTGATCCTATT
The DNA here is from genome assembly GCA_900556795.1 of uncultured Prevotella sp. Lineage (GTDB taxonomy): Bacteria > Bacteroidota > Bacteroidia > Bacteroidales > Bacteroidaceae > Prevotella. Next base: position 1,476 of record USQD01000110.1, read on the forward strand.
AAGTAATGTGGATGGCATCTACAACGGCGACCCAAGCGAACCAACCACCCGCATCATCCCATCCGTATATTACGACCGCGACATCAGCGAGTATATCCTTGCCAGCAAGAGCAGCCACGGCAGAGGCGGTATGACCTCAAAGGTAAAGACCGCCCACGATGTAGCCAATGCCGGCATCAAGGTAATCATCGCCAACGGCAATACGCCAAACATCCTCATCAATCTGAAGGAGCATCCGATGGAAACCCTTCATACAGAATTTGTGGCAAGACCGCTAAACAAGTAAAATCATTAGGGATAAGAAATACAGAAACCTAAAAAAGCAGCAAGCCTATTATAGACTTTGCTGCTTTTCGTTTTCATTATGAATAGTTGATACGTTATTCTAATACCAATACATGGCTCGTTCCATCGGTCTGGCTGAATACATTCAAACCGACCTTCATCAGATAGTCACCGCTGTACTGCTTGCCATTGCACTCCAAATCAGATTCCTTGCCAGGCATCAGATTGGTCTCCTTTATGGTATAAACCTTATCGGCATCCAATCCCTGCATCTTCACATTCATCACAGGCTCCTTGTAGCGTGGATGCAAGTCGTAAGCAAAGAGAACGGCACGCTGCTTGTCCTTACTTACATAGTTAATGGCACAGTGGTTGCCTTCGTAAGGAGACACCAGGCGATACTGGTCGCCCTCAAGAATCATCGGCTTCATGCTATCGTAGTTCTTAACAGCATTCTGCACAAACTTGTAGTCATCACCAGAAAGCGACTTGAGGTCGATATCAAAGCCCAACTTACATGAACTGCAAACATCGGTGCGGAACTTCACACTGGTATTCTTGTTCCAGTTGGTTACATGAGAACCCATGGTCTTGGCTGGGAAGAACTTTGACAGGCTCCACTGGATGTAGAGGCGCTCGTATGGATCAGTATCGTCTGAACACCAGAACTCAGTGAAATACTTAAGCATCTCATAATCCATTCTGCCGCCACCGCCAGAGCAGAGCATCATCGGCAACTTAGGATACTTCTTATGAATACGGGTAAGCACCTTGTAGATACCACGCACATGATCGATATAGAAATTACCCTGATTCTCCTTATGATATGGAGAATAGATATTGGTAATCACACTGTTGCAGTCCCACTTGAAGTAAGCCACATCCGGATTCTCCGTCATGATGCGATCCACGATGCCGAACACATAATCCTGTACCTTAGGGTTACTGATATCAAGCACCAGCTGGTTGCGGTAATAATAGGTATCACGCTTTGGCTGCATGATCACCCAGTCGGGATGCTTCTCAAAGAGTTCACTCTTAGGATTCACCATCTCAGGCTCAATCCAAATACCAAACTTTACACCAGCCTTCTTGGCGTCTCTTACCAATCCAGGTATTCCATCAGGCAGCTTGCTCTTGGTAGCCTCCCAGTCGCCGAGACCTGCATGGTCGTCCTTGCGAGGATACTTGTTGGCAAACCAACCATCATCAAGCAAGAACATATCTACACCCAGGTCCTTGGCATCCTTCATCAACTCTGCAAGACTCTGCTGGTTGAAGTCGAAGCCTGTATTCTCCCAGTTGTTCAAGAGCGTAAGGCGATCTTCCATACCCATGTTTACCTGATACTGACGAGCCCAATTGTGCAAATTACGGGAAGCCTCACCGATACCATTATCGCTCATGGCAAAGATAAACTCAGGGGTAGTGAACGTCTCACCAGCCTTCAGCTTATAGTTAGAGGCGTATGGATTGATGGCGGGGATAACACGAAGAGCTCCCACGTTATCTACCTCGAAGGTAAAGCGGAAGTTGCCAGGCCATCCGATGGTTCCAAGCATCACCTTGCCCTCATTCTCCTTGGCAGGCTCATCAAATCCCAGTTCAAAGAAAGGCTCCTCCTGCATGGCTGCACGGGTACCCAACTTGGTATCAACAATTTTCTTACCAGCAGTCAACTGGCAAGTTTCAGGCTGGCCTTCCTTAGCCCAGTCGCTATGATAATTGGTAACGAAATACTTGTTTGCCTTGAAATAAAGCATTGTTGAGCTATATCTCCAAAGCGTAACCGGAGCTTTCTCCTTATGAGAGATTTCGCTCCACGCCTTGATGATGTTCTCCTTAGGATAAGCTGCATAGTGGAGCTTCACGGTCAGCGGATACACCTTGTCCTTAAGCGTGATGATGGTCTCAACACCTCCACTGATAGTCTTTTCTTCAGAAGACTGATAATACAAATAGGTAGTCATATTACCATCTGCATGGGTCACAGCCACTGCCGGCTCGAAGAAATCTTCAGCACCAGAGGTTGCATAAACCTCATGACCTCGCTGGCAGACGGAACCATCAGAAGCCGCATATACATCCCACTTCAGATGATTGTAATCTGAAGGATTCTTCAACTTGTCACCCAGATACACTTGGTAGAGGCGACCCTTAGGAGAAACCTGCATCACGAGGTCGGTCTTGTCGGTTGACACTCGGATGGTCTTTTGAGCAGATGCCATGATAGATGTCATGCACATTGCTGCGATAATCATAAATACCTTTTTCATCGTTCTTTGGTTTTTACGTGATTGCTTTGTTATAATTAAACGCTATAATTCTTTCGTTATTATCTTAGAATTTGATTCCTGCGGAGAATTCCACCGTGAACGGACGGAGATAGCTACCACTCATGTACTTGCCTTCATATTTTCCGGCTTCCTGCTTGGTAATCAGTTCAGAGCCACTAATGGTACCCTTGGCACCCTTCTCGTTGAAGATATTGATGACACTCACGCCAAGGCTCAGCTTCTTGTTCACATTCCAGTTGATTCCGCCGAAAGTCTCCCAGTGACCATTGAAATAGAGTGCCTCCTGAAGGTTGGCATAGGTCTTACCGAAGTAACGGAAGCTCAACCAGGCATTCAGATTCTTGGTGATGTCGTATTTAGGGTCCAACTCTATAAGAACCTGAGGAATCTCCTTGACAATCATGTTATTGGCATTCACACCCATAGACTGACCATCACTGAACGTTACGCTCGCATTATAGTTCTTATACACCGGCTTCTGATAAGTGAAGAGTGCATGCATGTGGAAGTTCTTGAACGGATTGATTTCTGCCGAGGTTGTCCAACCCAAAGTCTGGATGTTATAGATGAGCAACACGGTCTTGCCCTCTGTTGTTCCTGGCTTGGTAAGATTCTGCTGGTCGATATTGTTCGACTTAGAAATATAGGTCACCATTGAAGAAAGGTCAATCCAATCATTCTTGTAGAAAATACCACCACGAATCAGTGGGATAGTTACTCGCTTATACTGCTCCTCGGTAGGTCCTGTTCCTGCATACTCGCTGATGCGTGGGAAACGGGTGGCGATGGTAGCATCGGCTGCCAGACCGAACTGGCGGGTAAGGTTATACGTCAACTGCAAGGTGGCTGCATAATTCAATTTATCCTTGGTTACGTTCTTTGCTTCGATGCTGTGCTCGATGGCAACAACAGAACCATCAGCAGCAGTGGCGTATGTATTATAGTTACCCATGTGGAATCCTGAGAAACGTGGAGTAGAAATCTGCTCGGCAGACATGCGGTAGTACTCCAATCTACCACCATAGAACACCTTGAACTTAGGACTTACCTTCCATTCGTCGGTAAAGTAGAGTGCCAACTTGTTCTCTGAGCCCTTGGTGTATTCAGGACTCAACTCATTATAACCGAAAGTCTCAGAACGATGAGCTGTCTGTGCAGGATCAAGCGGATTGACATACATCTGGCTCAATGTGCGTGGATAAGCTTCTACGGTGCCTGCCCACTGGAACGAAGAGGAATAGTAATTGAGATGGTAATACCACTCGTTTAAACCAATCATTAACTTATGGTTGTTCAACTGCTTAGAAATTTCGGTAGTCAAAAGCGCATTGCTCACCTTACCAACATGCAACCAGGTGCGACGGCCTTCTATATAGCCACTGTAGGCAGACCCATCAGAAAGCTGATAGCCATCAGCCTCGCTCACCTGAGAGATGGTACTTCCTCCGTAATCTACATAATTGGCACGTGGAGCATTCATATACTTGGCGTTGAATTTCCACAACCATCCATTATCAAACTGATACTGACTGATGAGGGCAATCTCGTTGGCATGATTCTCACTGCCATCGCTCATATTCCATGTCTCCATCTTTCCTGACTTTGTATTCAAGTATTGGAAAGAACCTTGACGCTGCACGTATGAGTCCATACCAGGGTCAAAGCCATCAATCTTCTTGATACTACCGTCGCCAGAATAGATAAATGGAGCTGCATTGGCAAAATTGCCAGGGTTCTTGCTGTTGGAATACTTATATAATAAGGAGACACGTCCCTTTCCATCATTCAAGATGCGAGTGATGCCGAAATGATAAAGTTGGGTACGGTCGGCATAATCAGTAAAGCGAAGCTTGAAACTACCTGGATCGAAATTCTGATACATACTGGCAGTATAAAGCCAATTGTCACCGATTCCACCAGACAGGTTGAGATCTACATTCTGCATACCAAAATGGTTTGCCTTATAGTTGAGCTTACCTTTGAACTCTTTCTGTCCCAACTCGCTGAAAGAAGAAACTGCGTATGCAATATTACCTGTAGCAATGGCAGACTCAGATGGAGTCATCAAGTCGGTACCTTTCAATGAGGCATCGCTACGCCAATGTGCAGACAGTTTGTGTACGGAAGAAGAGTAAACGGCAGGAAGACCGTTCTCATATACGGTTACATCCTCGCTTGGCAATCCTATCTGGATTTCACGAGGCTTGTTGGCATCAGATGCGTTGAGCATCACATTACGCTCTTCCTTTTTCTCCTTGTTTTCAGATTCGTCGGAAGGAAGTGCATACACTTGGCTTGCAGCAGACATCGCTACCAAAGCCATAGAAAATGTACGGATTCTTAAGTTCATAATCTAACAGTTGTTTATTCTTATTTTGACATGATTTCACTTGCCACCGAATGCGATTCGATTGCGGTTGCAAAGATAAGGAGATTTTTCAGACATTGGCATCATGTGTAGGTTACGAGTAGATAAAGACTAGATTTATTAAGTTCATAACCTATTAATAATCAAGCTATCTAAGATATTAATACTTTTTAATAGAGTAGATGATAAAAAGAGGAACAAAAGTAGTAT
>USQD01000111.1 GCA_900556795.1 uncultured Prevotella sp.
ATTTTACTTTTAGATAAAATATTAAAAATGTTTTGTATTTAATTCTTCTTTCGAAAATTCGTTAATACAGAAATCCCAAGAGCCACAACGGAATCTTGTTGTCCTTACCCACCTCCGTGTTATATCGGGCGTAGATAATGTCGGGATTATTGCGCATCTTATTGGAAGATTGAGCGTCGCAGATTCTGAACCGCTTCTCACCGTCAACAGTATAGTAATGGTCCTTACCTGCCTGGTGCACTACGTGGTCTTTCCAAAGAGAGTTGACAAAGAAAGTTTCCATCACTTCCTGCTTGTCAATCTGTATCGGATAGATTGCGTACATCAGGTTTGAATTGTGCATCATCACCTTGGTTGGCTTCTTCGGGAAGTCCTGACCTTCCGGATAGATCATGTTGATGAGTCGTGCATCGGCAAGATACTTGATGTAGTTCATGACCGTAGCCCGGCTCGTATTGATGCTATCAGCGAGCTGACTTACATTCGGAGCCTTGGCTCCTTCCACCGCCAGTTGGTAGAACAGACGCTTTATCTTGGTAAGATATTTCAGTTCTATCTGCTTGATGAGGAGAATGTCTACCTCTGTCATCATGTTCATTGTCTTTAGTAGATTCTCTGTGAAGTTTCGATGCTCCAGAAAGAATGGATAAAAACCATGGTGCAAGTAGTCCTGAAAATACTTCATCGGACTCACCTTTGGTAATATCTGCTTGATGATGTGCTCATGGTTGCGTAGAATATCTTCCAGATCGTATGGCTGGAAATTATTGCCAGTCTGCAGATTGATGAATTCTCTTAACGAGAAACCTCTCAGATTGTAACTCTTTACCACGCCGTTCAGTTCAGGATTCTCTTCTTTCAGTCGCATTACGCTAGAACCGGTGAAAACAATTTTAAGATCAGGATAGAGATCATAGCATTTTCTAAGTTCTTTGCTCCAGTCAGGCTGTTTGAAAACCTGATCAATGAGCAGTGTTCTGCCACCTTGTTTCACAAAGTCGCCTGCAAAATCTGCAATGCCTCTACTCTGGAAATAGAAATTGTTCATATTTACATACAGACACTTGCGGTCGGTAGGACCAAAGTGCTCTTTAGCATATTGGAGAAGGAAGGTAGACTTACCTACGCCTCTTGTTCCCTTTATGCCAATCATGCGGTCGCTCCAGTCTATTTCGTCCATCAATGTACGTCTAACTGGCGCGTTCGTATGCTCTACGAGGTATGTATGTGTTCTGAAGAATGCTTCTTCCATGAGTCGTCTTTTATTTCTTGTTTATTTTATGATGCAAAGGTAATTAATTATTTCTAATTTGCAAAGTCTAGATAGCAAAAAGTGATTTTTTTTATTTTATTTAGCACTATTCTAAGTAAAATTCAATCGTTTTTGCAGTTTTTAGACGATTTATTTATAACTTTGCAGCATGAAACTACATATTTTCAATCCAGAACACGATTTGGCTTTGGCCGCAAATTTGCGTCAGTTTACTGCTCCACATGCAGGACGCCAACTTAGGAGTGACCTTTCCTTCATCCCTGCCTTATGGGCTGATGAAGGTGATTTGGTGCTGGTCGACGATATAGATAATGCTCGTGACAAGGTGCGCCATCTTGGCACTAAACTTGTCGATAAGGTTGAGTTTATCACTAAAGTTCAGTTGGAACATTTGATAAAGACAGAATTCCTTGACAGCGTTCATCCCTGGGGATGGGATTTGAGCCTGAAGGGAGAGCTGGAACGCATCGGAATGCCTGAAATCGTCATGCCGGGAGATGCTATATTAAATAAGGTACGCGCGTTAAGTAGCCGCCAGTGGACTGCTGAGCATCTCCAGAGCGGTGTTCAATTTGTTCAGACCGTGACTGATGTGAAGTCTCTCGTAAGGGAGTGGGGTAAGGCTGTCATCAAGGCTCCTTGGAGCAGCAGTGGCAGGGGTGTGCGCTTTGTATCTGCTGATGAATTCCGTGAAGGCAGCGACTATCCGTCTTTCGAAAGATGGGTTGGCAATATTATCTACCGTCAGGGTGGTGTTACTGTAGAGCCTTATTATAATAAGGTGATGGATTTCGGTATGGAGTTTGAGATGGTGGATGGTAATGTGCTTTATCGTGGCTTGTCTCTTTTTGACACCATCAAGAATGCCTATTCCGGCAATATTCTCTGTCCGGAAGACAAGAAGGAAGAGATGATGGCCCAATACGTTAGCCCGGAGCGTTTACTGCAGATTCGTCAGCATATTATTGATGTGATGGAACCGGCCCTGAAGGGTAACTATAGTGGTCCGTTTGGCGTAGACATGATGATTTATGCTAAGGATATGAATGCCTTGAATCAAGTCATTTCTACTGATATGCCAAGTGATTTTGGCGTGAATGAATGCATCGAGGTCAATCTGCGCCGCACGATGGGTCATGTTGCCATTGATTTGGCTAATTATCTGCAGCAGACTTCAGCTGAATTCAATAACATCATGCGTGTGGATTTTGATGGCAACCGCTATCATCTGCGTGTCATGCCTGGTCAGCCTTCTGAAGATGCACCGTTTCATTAATAATATTAACGTGTATTATGGTAAATAGGCTGTTTTGAAAAGTATAAATTGAATAAAATAATTTGGTTAACACAAAATATTATTGTACTTTTGCGTTTACAATAAATATATAAATATTGATAACACAAAATTATGAGTAAAAAAATGAAATATATCGGAATTATCCCAGCAAGGTATGCATCTACGCGTTTCCCAGGTAAGCCTCTCGCTATGTTGGGCGGTAAGCCTGTTATACAGCATGTATATGAAAAAGTAGCTGCAGTCCTGGAAGAAGCATACGTTGCTACTGATGACGAACGTATCATCAAGGCTGTTGAAGCATTCGGCGGCAAGGCAGTTATGACCCGCACCGATCACAAGAGTGGTACCGACCGTATCGAAGAAGCCATTGAGAAGATTGGCGGTGATTGGGATGTTATCGTAAATGTTCAGGGAGATGAGCCTTTTGTGGCTAAGAGTCAGCTGGATACCATCTGTCATTGCTTTGATGACCCTACCACTCAGATTGCCACATTGGGTAAGGCATTCACCTCTATGGAAGCTGTAGAGAATCCAAATAGTCCGAAAATTGCAGTCAGTAATCAGGGCTTTGCTCTTTACTTCTCTCGCAGCGTAATTCCTTACGTTCGAGGCAAGGAACGTGAGGATTGGCTCAATCATTTCCCTTATCTCAAGCACCTGGGCATCTATGCTTATCGCAAGGAAGTGCTCAGGGAAATTACTCAGTTGCCGCAGAGTTCGCTCGAGATTGCGGAAAGTCTAGAACAACTAAGATGGCTGCAGAACGGCTATAAGATTAAGGTGGGAACAACAGACGTAGAGACCGTAGGTATCGATACCCCGGAAGACTTGCAGAGAGCTGAGGAATTTCTCAAGGAGCAGGCGGAATAAAAACAGCAGGCGGAAAAAACAATATCACTTCTTTTTAAATAAATAAGTAGGTAAAGTATCAAGGCAATGAACAAGGTAGAGACTATCGTCAGGAAATACATCATCCACCACGATCTATTCAAAAATCATGGCAGATATATTGTCGCCCTATCAGGTGGAGCCGACAGCGTGGCTTTGCTCCTTATTTTGAAGCAGTTGGGTGTGAGCCTTAGTGCTGCCCATTGCAATTTTCATCTTCGCGGTGAAGAGAGTGAGCGTGATGAGCAATTCTGTGTCAGTCTTTGTGAAAGACTCGGAATAACGTTGCATCGCATTCATTTTGATACTCAGTTTTATGCCCGTCAGCATAAGGTAAGTATTGAGATGGCTGCCCGCGACCTGCGTTATCGCTATTTTGCCCAACTTGCAAAGGATATAAAAGCCGATGGTATCTGTGTAGCTCATCATCGGGATGACAATGTGGAAACTGTTATTCTCAACCTGCTCAGAGGCAGTGGCGTTGATGGACTGGCTGGCATTGCTCCCAAGAATGGGAATATTTTGCGCCCCCTACTCTGCATCGGCCGTCAAGATATTTTAGATTATCTACAGTTGCAGGGGCAGAATTATGTAACCGATTCTACCAATCTAGAGGATGATGCCTTACGCAACAGAATCCGCCATCATGTGATACCTCTACTCGAAACCGTTAACCCTGCCGCAAAAGAGAACATTGCCCAGACAGCGAAATATCTGAGGCAGGCGAAAATGATGTTGGAAGGTTTGATGGGTGATCATCAAACTGACGGTTGTGAAGAAGACTCCTGCACAGCGAGAGACTTGAATAATCATGTGATTTTTCTACAAAAGCAATCCATCATTAAGGCTCCTAGTCCTGAATACATGCTTCATAGCGAATTGGGAAAATATGGTTTTCATGGTGATGTGATAGATGATATTTATACGAGTCTGACAGCTAAGGAAGGTGGCGTGGGAAAAGTTTGGAAGAATGGCAGTTATATGCTTGCCATTGATCGGAACCAATTGCTTGTTACGGCTGTGGCAGCTTTGGACACCATTCAAAGTGAACGCCCGTTTCGTTTTCCTGAAGAAGGTAATTTCAACTTAGGGGAAAGCTTGAAAATAAAACTTCATCGCTATCTGCGTACTGCTGACTTCACTCCAAGCAAGAGCAGTCATCTAGTAACGCTCGATGCTGACAAAGTAAGTTTTCCACTTACTTATCGCCTATGCGAAAAGGGCGACCGGTTCTACCCTTTCGGTATGAAAGGAAGTAAATTGATAAGCGATTATCTTACTGACCGCAAACGGAATGTGGTACAGAAGATGAAACAGCATGTTATTACCGACAGCCAGGGTGAAATCGTCTGGCTGGTAGGTGAAAGAACTTCTGACAGGAGCAAGATAACAGATCAAACCCAAATAATTTTGGAAATAGAACTTGTGCAGAATAATGAAATACAATAGAATCAAGGGCTTCAGCATTGCTGGAGCCCTGTTGGTAGTCATATTGGCAGTGCTGGGATATTGGATATATTACTGTCTCAATCCCAGCAAAGAGAGGGTAATGGCGGCAAGAGCCACTATCAAGGCTTATTCTCATTACGAACTGAGACAAGACGGCAAGTTGGTTTTGCGTTTTGATGAGGTTACAGTAAGTTTGGCGGCCAACTTCATGAACCGATGGGCGCTCTTACCTTCGTGTGGGGGCAGGCTGGCTGCAGCCTACAATAATAGCATCAGTAACAACCGCTATCAGAAGGTTGATGCAGATACTCTCCTGAAGGAAAAAGTTGATTTTCTGGATAGTGTATATACTGACTCAAAATGGAAGGTTGGAGAGTTGAATTATTATTTACATTCCCATTCCGTTCAAGACCTTGGGTATAATCCAATAAGTGCTTATGCTCAGCGTGAAATCATCTTAAGAGATTCTGCTAGAAAAATGCTCGATTCTCTGAAACATATCCGCAAGAAAGGGCGTTTGAAATTGGTGCGCTGCATAAGTTATAAAGCATTTTTCAGACAGGCAGACGGCAAGTGGACTAGCGAATCTTGTGAACTATTGAAAGCCTTGGACGGCAGGAATACGGCAGGTCTCCATCTCTTCCGGTTGACCTCAGAAACGACTCCGGATGGTGTCGCAGCACTCTCCCCTCGCCTTGCCTCTTCGCTTGCACTGACGAGGGGAACGACCCTATGCCGTTCTATCAACTATAAGCTGAAACCGGATTCGCTCGGCTACTATGAAGGGTCGTTTGACAGTCTTTATCAAGCAAACGGATATGGCAGATGGCAGGCGTATGACGGAACTTATTATGAAGGTGAATGGCAAGCAGGATGTCGACATGGTTGGGGATTCAGCATCGCTCCTCGAAAGCCACTTCGTGTAGGTGAATGGAAAAATGACAGATATAAAGGAGAGCGACTGGTCTATACTTCCGAGCGTATCTATGGTATCGACATCTCCAAATATCAACATGGAAAAGGAAGAAAGAAATATTCAATCAACTGGGACCGTCTGCGCATCACGCATCTAGGCAGACTGAGTAAGAAAACGGTATCAGGAGCAGTCAACTTCCCTATCCGTTACATCTATATCAAGAGTACGGAAGGAACTTCGCTGCTGAATCCTTATTACAGGAAGGATTATCTGGCAGCCAAGGCTCATGGATTCAAGGTTGGCAGTTACCACTTCTTCAGTACGATTTCGCCAGCAGCCCAGCAGGCGCATTATTTTCTGAAGCACAGCTATATACGCAAAGGCGACTTCCCACCGGTGCTGGATGTGGAACCTCTGCCTAGCCAGATCAGAAAAATGGGTGGTGCTGGTGTACTCTTCAGCCGGGTAAGAACATGGCTCAGAATCGTGGAGAAAGCTACGGGTACAAACCCGATACTGTACATCAGTCAGATATTCGTAAACCGCTATCTATCAATGGCTCCGGATATTAAGCAGAACTATTTGGTATGGATAGCAAGATATGGAGAATATAAGCCAGACATTCATCTTGTTTACTGGCAGCTCTGTCCAGATGGCCGTGTGGCTGGCATCAGAGGCGAGGTAGATATCAATGTTTTTAATGGCTATAAAGACGCCTTTATGAAATTCTCTCAAAATAAGACAGTTAAATAATTATGTTAA
>USQD01000112.1 GCA_900556795.1 uncultured Prevotella sp.
TTAAAGTGTTAATTTTAAATGTTAAAACCGAATAAAAAACGAAGCAGAAATGAACGTATATCAGAAAATGACTCTATATTTGCAACCGAAAAGCAACAGCTATTGCCCCAAAATAGTTTGGCACACTTTTAGCTGCTAACTTAGAATAAAAGAATAGAAAATTAAAAAATAAGAAACATGAAAAAAGTAACAAATTACGTAATCGCTGCATTGTGCGTAGGTTCACTCGCATTCTCTGCAGGTTCATTCATGAAGGTTAACGCAGCAACATCAGCTACTGCAACAACTCCTGGTCAGCCAGTAGACTTAACATTCGCTGCAGAAAAGGCTCTGCCTGCCGTTGTACATATCAAATACGTACAGAACTCTAAGGTAAAGACCGTAGACGTTGAAAGCGATCCGTTCGGAGGATTCTTCGACCCATTCGGATTCTTCGGAAATCCAGGTCAGGGAGGCACACGCAAGCAGCAGGTACAGACCCCTAAGCGTGAAGCTACAGGTTCGGGCGTCATCATCAGTTCTGACGGTTATATCGTAACCAACAACCACGTAGTAGAAGGTGCTGACGAATTGACAGTAACATTGAACGACAACCGTGAGTTCTCTGCCCGCATCATCGGAACCGACAAGACTACCGACCTTGCCCTGATCAAGATTGAAGGCAAGAACCTCCCTACTCTTCCTATTGCCAACAGCGATAATGTAAAGGTAGGCGAATGGGTTATTGCAGTGGGCAATCCATTCGGCCTCAACAATACTGTAACAGCAGGTATCATCTCTGCCAAGGCACGCACACTCGGTGCCAACGGCGTGGAGAGCTTCATCCAGACCGATGCTGCCATCAACGCAGGTAACTCAGGTGGTGCTTTGGTTAACACCCAGGGCGAACTGGTAGGTATCAATGCCATGCTCTATTCACAGACCGGTTCATATGCTGGTTACGGTTTTGCCATTCCAACCTCTATCATGAACAAGGTGGTAGATGATATCAAGAAGTATGGTAGCGTGCAGCGCGTCATGTTGAGCATCCAGGGCAGCGATGTCCTCAATTACATCAATGCACAGAAGGAGAATGGTAAGGAAGTGGATCTCGGAACCAACGAGGGTGTATATATTGCCAAGGTAGACGAGGACGGCAACGGTGCAGCTGCCGACTTGAAGGAAGGCGATGTCATCACCAAGGTAGACGGCAAGAAGGTAACCAAGATGGCAGAGCTGCAGGAGACTCTCAACGGCAAGCGTCCTGGCGACAAGATGAGCATCACCTACCTGCGCAACAAGAAGACCATCACCAAGACCATCACCTTGAAGAATGCCCAGGGCAATACTTCTGTCATCAAGAGCGCAGACCTCGATGTTCTCGGTGGAACCTTCCGTCCTGTCACACAGAGCATGAAGGATCAGCTCAACATCAAGTATGGCGTAGAAGTAATGAAGGTGAGCAGCGGTGCCCTGAAGGATGCAGGTATCTCTCGCGGATTCATCATCCAGCGCATCAACGACAGCAATATCAGTTCACTCGATGACCTGCAGAAGGCAGTGAAGAGTGCTTCAACCAGCAAGGATCCTGTGCTCTATATCCAGGGCATCTGGCCAACAGGCAAGAAGGCATACTTTGCAGTTCCATTGCAGAAAGACTAATCATTGCAAAGAGTTTTTAGAAGAAGAGATAAGTTTTTACCTCTTCTGAAATGATAAAAAATGACAAAATAGCAGGTATTTTCAAAAATATCTGCTATTTTTTTTGTTATTTCAAACAAAAAGCGTACTTTTGCAATAACATAAAATTAAACTCTACCATGAGACAGCTTAAAATAACAAAATCTATAACGAATCGTGAAAGCGCATCGTTAGAAAAGTATCTCCAAGAAATTGGTCATGAAGAGCTTCTTACTACGGACCAAGAAGTAGAATTGGCTCAAAAAATAAGGAAAGGCGATAAAAAGGCGTTGGAAAGACTATGCAAAGCTAATCTGCGTTTTGTAGTATCAGTAGCCAAGCAATATCAAAACCAAGGTTTGAGTTTGCCAGACCTTATCAACGAAGGTAACCTTGGCCTCATTAAGGCCGCCGAAAAATTTGATGACACCCGCGGCTTCAAGTTTATATCTTATGCTGTATGGTGGATCAGACAAAGTATTCTGCAGGCCATAGCCGAGCAGAGCAGATTGGTGCGCCTGCCTCTCAATCAGGTGGGAAGTGTATCTAAAATCATGAGAGAGGCATATAAATTCGAGCAAGAGCACGAACGCAAACCTAGCATCAATGAGATGGCGGAACGTATTGACATGCCGGAAGACAAGATCGCGGATGCCATGAATGCCAACAACTATGAAGTAAGCGTAGACGCTCCTTTTGCCAACGGCGAAGAAGGAAGCATGGTTGACTCCATGACAAGTCCTGACAGCCCTTCAACCGACAAAGAGTTGGTTATGGAATCACTCAGAACGGAAGTGACACGCATGATCAAGCTACTCGGCGAACGTGAACAAAAAGTAATAAAAGCCTTCTTCGGCATCGGTGAACCAGAACTGACGCTGGATGAAATTGGTGAAAAGTATAATCTGACCCGAGAGCGAGTACGCCAGATCAAAGAGAAGGCCATTCGCCGAATACGTCATAATACAAAAAATAAACTGCTGAAATCTTACTTGGGATAAGCATGAGAAAAGCTGAATCCTATAGAAGACAGCATCTGAAATAGGAATATGAAAATGAATATTAGAAAATTAGCTTTAGCAGCATTGATGATGGCTTTGGGATTCTCTTCTCTGGCTAACGCTGCAAAAAATGATCCGAAAACCGCATATATCTTCGGTTTTGCATCATCGTTCAACGATTCTACAGTATACATTACTGGAGTTCAGAAAGTAGACTCAGCCTACTTCGTGGGAAAAGCAAATTTCCTGGTTAGCAGAGACAACTATTCTTTCCAGCTGAGAGACTATCTGGAGCAGCAGGGAGCCGGATACAGGACCTGTGCTGTCTTCTATGACCTCAACCAGAAGAAGGTGGAAAAGAAATGGATGAAGCTTTACAGCAAATACACTCGCAAACCTAAGGCTCAGCGCCTGAAAAGCGGAGAGAAGCCAAAGGATCTCCCTACTCCATGGTTGGTCAAGACCATCGACAATGCAGAGTTCCATTTCGTAGGGGTTACCCCAACTTCCTTTGAAGAGTCTAAGACCAAGGCTGAAATCAAAGCTGAAAAACAGCAAGCAAAGGCAGAAGCTAAAAAGCACAAGGCTGACCTGAAAAAGCAGAAGCAGAAAATCAAGCAGGCTAATGCAGAATTGAAGAAAGCCAAAGCTGAAGCAAAATGGGAAAAGAAAATGCAGAAGAAAATGCAGAAAGCAAAGAAATAACTGTATATTATAGAACAAATATAATCGCCCTGAAAAGGTAAAAGCATCGATTTGGATGATGCTTTCCTTTTCAGGGCGATTTTCTTTTTAGAAGTAAAAGCCCTGGGCAAATTTCCCAAGGCTTTTACTGACACCCTTACGGGCGATTACTTCTGCATATTCTGCTTGAACCAATTGCAAATCTGACGCAACAGATGATTGCGGGTATTACCACCAAAAATACCGTGGTTGCGGTTGATATACCAGATTTCCTTGAAATCCTTATCTGCCTGAACCAAAGACTCAGCATACTCAAAAGTATTCTGAGGATGAACATTGTCATCTGCCAAACCATGACAAAGCAGCAAAGCTCCATGCTGCTGGGCAGCACGCTCAATCGGATTCACCTTATAACCCTCCTCATTTTCCTGAGGAGTACGCATATAACGCTCGGTATAAACACTGTCATAGTAACGGTAACAGGTAGGAGGCGCTACAGCCACACCTGCCTTGAATACAGGACGACCTTCGCTCATACTCATCAAGGTATTGAAACCACCATAACTCCAACCCCAGATACCGATATTATCCTTGTCTACGTATGGCAGACTGCCCATATAAAGAGCGGCCTCAACCTGATCCTTTGACTCCAGATCACCCAAACGGAGATAAGTACACTTCTCGAATTCTGCGCCACGTCCACCGGTACCACGACCGTCAACACATGCTACGATAAAACCCTCCTGAGCCAGGTAATAATCAAAGGCGCCACCGCCACCCATACTACCAGTACTCCAAGCATCAAGAACCTGCTGACTGCCTGGACCCGAATACTGGAAGAGGATTACAGGATACTTTTTGCTGGCATCAAAATCCACTGGCTTTACCATCCAACCATCAAGCTTCACACCCTCAGAAGTAGTGAATGAGAAAGTCTCACGCTTACCCCAGTTATATTGCTTGGTCTTCTCCAGAAGCTTCTTGTTATCTTCCAGCATCTTGATTACCTTACCCTTATTGCTGCGAACAGTAAAGACATAAGGATGAGCATAAGAGCTCCAGGTATTCACGAAGTAACGGTAATCACCCGAGAAGATAGCAGCATTAGACCCCTCGGCATCAGTAAGACGCTCAACCTTGCCATTCTTATGCGCCACGTAAACCTGACGGTCGTGAGCATTCAACTTAGCAGCTTGGAAATAAATATCACCTGTCTTCTCATCCATACCATAGATACCTGTTACATCATAGTTACCCTTCTCTACCTGACGGATCAGCTTGCCTTTCATATCATAGAGATAGAGATGCATATAGCCATCGCGGTCGCTAGGAAGCAGAATATTCTTCTTGCCCACGATACTGTTCTCTACCACTTCTTCCTTCACAAACTTAGGTACACTTTCCTGAATCAGCTGCTTGCTCTTTCCAGTGAAAGGATTCACGGAATAGAGACGCATATCGTCCTGATGACGGTTCATGGTGTAGACAATCAAGCTGTTGGCATCAGGAGATGTCTTGATACGTGGATAATAGCCATCTGCATCAACAGGAACATCGAGCGAAATCACCTTACCAGTCTTCAGGTCATAGCTCCAGAGACTCACCTTGGAGTTATCCTGACCTGCCTTAGGATACTTGTATGAATACTCACCTGGATAGTCATGATACTGGCTGTTGGTAGGATGACTGCCCTCGAAAAGCTGCAGGGAATAAGTCTTCACATGACTCTCATCAAAGCGAATCCATCCGATAGAAGTACCGTCAGCATTCCATGCGAAAGCACGGTTGAATGCAAACTCCTCTTCGTAAACCCAATCAGGAATACCATTGATAACCTCGTTAAACTTACCGTCCTTAGTAACCTGCACTTCCTTCTCTCCATCCGAGATAAAGATGTTGTTATCCTTGACGAAAGCGATATGACGTGAATCAGGCGACCAGGTAGCCACCTGCTGCTCTGCACCCTCAGAGAGTTTCGTAAAGCTTTTTGCAGCCACATCATAGATAAAATATTCAGCCTTGAAAGAGCGGCGATATACCGCCTTTCGGTTTGTCATCACAAGGATTTTCTTGCTATCAGGACTAATTACGTAGCCATCGATAGACTTGAAAGGAGCATTGGAAGCATCCAGGTCGAGCAATACAGCCACCTGCTTACCAGTCTTGAATGAATAACTTACCACCTGCTTGCCATTGCTGCTGATATTTGCATACAAGTCGGTGCCCTCAATAGGGTTGATACCTGATACATAAGCAGGAGTAAATGCGCCGGAAGTAATTGACTTCAAATCTAATTTATCAGCTGCTTGTATGGAAGATACCATCATGATTGTTGCGATAAAAGTTGTTATTTTCTTCATTTTAATCTTTATGTAAAGCCTCGATAGGCGAGTAATCCTCGTCTTCGAGCAACTGTTTTACAGTTACCTTTGGATAACGTTTAGTATATGAATTGATTGTTCTTACGTATTTTGACTTAAATACCTTCTTACCCATAGCCTTATTCACTACCCACATAATCTTGCCCATGTGCAAGTCACGGTCTAGCTGCGGACGGTTATCAAAGTTTGCCATCGGATACAGACTGAGCAGATAGAACGTCAGACAGTCGGGCACGATATATTCTCTTGTCATCGTACTGCGCTGCTGCACAGTATAGTATTTCTTATAAAGTGGATAGTCACTTCCCATATACTTATCGAGCGAGATTCCAACCGAATGCTCACCCACAACTATGCTCTGGTCCAACGCACCTATCTGGGAATAGAAGATAGGCGGATGAATTTCCGGAATCCAATGTCGCAGACGTTCGAAAGAAGAAACCAGCTGACTGTTGATGTCATCCATATTGGCATAGGTAGCCTCGGCATCAGCTATCAGCGACTGAAGAATGGAATCCTGATAGAACATCAGGAAACGGTTACTGATGTTGGCATCGGTAATGGTACCAAGCTGCAACATCTTCTCTATCAGGGTACGGGTCTCTATAGGATAGTCGGTATTCATCTGCTGGAGTGCAGAGAAATCACCGGTAGTCAGATAACGGCTTTGCAAACGGTCATAGCGTTGCACCGTCAATGGTGCAGCGTCAACCTCATCATTCGACTTAAACTTATATTCACAAGCCGAATGAAGAAGCACAATTGCTAATATGAGATCGGAAGAGCGTCGTGTAGGGAAAGAGTGTAGATCTCGGTGGTCGCCGTATC
>USQD01000113.1 GCA_900556795.1 uncultured Prevotella sp.
AGTGTTGCTTCCCATGTATGTCTAGACCATTTGCAATTGTTAATTTCAAAGGTATATCGTGTTTATATATAAGGTGTAGATAAAAAGCCTTACTTTTGCACTCGCATTTCAGTATAAAATATAAACGAAACAAAGAACATTTATGAAAAAGAAAGGTTTATTTATGATGGCAGCAGCCTGTCTGCTTGCTGCCACATCTTGTAGCCAAGACGAGTTGGCTGGTAGCAGCCCATTGTCTGGTAACGAAATTGTTCCAACCGCCATAATAGGAGGTGATGTAAAAAAAAACGCTAGAGCAGTCGAAACCAAGATTACCAACCTCGGTAAGTTCACGGTGAACGCCTTCCAGGCAGGAGAGGAAAACTACATGAAAAATGTAGAGTATACCACCTCTGACAACGGTAGTAGCTGGACAACAGCAGCCGGCAAGTTCTTCTGGCCTGTAGAAGGTGACCTTTACCTCTACGGCTACGCACCAGCAGAGCCAGGAGCCAATGGCACCTTCAAGCTCGATAAGGACGCACAGACTCTGACAGACTTCGTGCCATTTGAAAACGCAGCCGCCCAGCAGGACTTCGTATATGCTAAATCCACCGGTAATAACGCTACCAATGGCACCTCCGGCGTGGAGATGAACTTCCAACATGCCCTTACCGAGATCAGTGTAGCCGCCAAGAATAGCAATACAGCTTATACCGTGAAGGTGACAGGTGTGAAACTGGGCAATGTGAAGACTAAGGGAACCTTCACATTCCCATCGACAGCGAACAGTGCCACCAGCTGGACCCTCTCAGATGCAACAGCAGATGTTGGCAGCTACGAAACCACCTGGAGCAATGCTACTGTATTGACCAGTAGCGTGTCAACCCTCGACGAATCTAACGTAGCCTTCATGCTTCTCCCACAGCAGCTGGAGAAGTCAGAGAAAGCCTATGAAAAGGCATACCTTGCCTTGAAGGTGAATATCACGATGCAGGGCGGTAAAGTTATCCATGACGGCTGGGCATACATCGGTTTGAACACCAACTGGGAGATGGGCAAACACTTTACCTACACATTGGACTTCTCCGATGGAGCCGGTCAGGACGAGGAAGGCAATCAGCTTATCAGCGGTAAGGAGATGGTGTTGAAAGTAAAGGTCACCCCTTGGGATGCTAAAGCAGTAGACCTTCCAGAGAAGGTCATCAGCGGAACCGCTAAGGGAGCATTTACCTATAAAGTGGGGGGATACTACGGCACTAAATATACAGTAAACCCTGACGCTAGTGGCAACTGGAGTATACCGGTAGCCAAATTTGATGGCATCAACAACATGAGCGAAATGTTCTCTAACGGCATCTCCCTCACGACCCTGGACTTAAGTGGTTGGAACACTAGCAGCGTCACCAGCATGAAATCCATGTTCTACAACTGCAGCTCCCTCACCTCCTTGGACTTAAACGGATTTAACACTAGCAGCGTCACCAGCATGAACGGCATGTTCTTCGGCTGCAGCTCCCTCACCTCCTTGGACTTAAGCGGATTTAACACTAGCAGCGTCACCGACATGATCGGCATGTTCTCCGATTGCACGAACCTCACCTCCTTGGACTTAAGCGGATTCAACACGAGCAGCGTCACCAACATGTCCCGCATGTTCAACGGCTGCCGCTCCCTCACCTCCTTGGACTTAAGCGGATTCCATACGAGCAGCGTCACCAACATGTCCCGCATGTTCAACGGCTGCCGCTCCCTCACCTCCTTGGACTTAAGCGGATTCCATACGAGCAGCGTCACCGACATGTACCGCATGTTCTCCGATTGCACGAACCTCACGTTCTTGGACTTAAGTCACTTCGACATGAGCAAGGTCACCGACATGAACAACATGTTACAAATGTTCAACGGCTGCACAAACCTCAAAAAAATCAGAATGGTAGGATGCAGTGAGGAAACCATCAATAAAATTAAGAGTGTGATGCCATCAGGTTGCACCATCGTTACCGAGTAATCGGTTATAAATATAATGCTAATAGGGGTGGATAAAAATCCATCCCTATTTTATTTAACCTCTCTTGTATAATCCTGTGTCTCGTTTTTATCCTTGTTTTCAATACGAATCTGAACCAACGTCTTTGACGGTATTGTTTCTGGAATCCGAGACATCAATTCTTTAATAATTTCATTTACATTATTATATCCAACATCTTCAACCTTAGCAAGAACCTTGCCTCTAAAATACAAAGTACCCTTAATGAGTTGCTTATATGAGAATCTGGTAAACTGCTTTGGATCCTTCTCATCATGATTGTGTCGTGTAGTTTTATCTTCTGTAAAGAATATCTTATTTATCACCTTCTCGTTTAATGCCCAGGCAGGAGAAAAGTCTATCTTTACATAAGTACGTGTAACCCTATTTTTATCAGAGTGGTTCATCGCAAAACCAACATCAGATAAGGAAGCACCACACTCATTTTGCGCAACAGTTGCCCATGTATGGCGAAATGTATAGACACAATAAGTCTTACCATGAGCCAATCCCAGCGACTTCTCACAAATCTGACGTATTCCTACATTAACATTAGCGTTGAAACTGTCACTTGTTGACATGCGCTGATGAAAATCAAAAAGATATGGAGAAGACGTTTTATCCATATACTTGTCAAATATAGGAAGCAATATACCAGGAACTCTCATTTCGATGTAAGCATTATCATTTCTAGCATTCTTTGTTTTTGCACGCTCATAAGCTATGATGCCATCCTTATAGTCTTCCTTTTTGAGCAGGTAGATATCTACCGTATTCATACCGGCAAGGCACATGACCATCATGGCTACGTCTCGTCCCATCTCAGCCAAAGGTTTTTTCCTGTCACTCTCCGGGAGTGGGGCAGAGAAAAATTCCCTGGCTTTCTCCATTGTGATAGCCTTCTTCTCCGGAACATCTGCTTTCGGTATTTTAATCTTTATCCAGGGATTGGTTGTTATACGAATAACACCACTGTCATAGTCATTGAAGTCAATCAATGCTTGTTTGAATATCTGTCTTATGCAAACCGGGTACATTTCTTTAGCTCTGGCTGTCTTTTCCAGTGACTTGATCCATCCATTTATAAGATGAGAAGTGAGCTGTGAGAACATCAGTTTGTTGGTTCCGGTGTATCTTTCAAGATGCTGGTATGCCAGTTCATAGTTACGAGCATTTCGCTCGTGACCACTATTATACATATCATCGTGATATTTTCTAGCATAGTCAGAGAAGCATACATCATCAGTACCCTTCTCCAGATAAGCCACTACATCATGGACATCCCATTTCCTTATCTCCACCTTATTCAGCATTTCTGCAAAATGGGCAATTTTGTTGGAACAGGCTTGAAGAACAAAAGGGTCTTTAACCTC
The DNA here is from genome assembly GCA_900556795.1 of uncultured Prevotella sp. Classification (GTDB taxonomy): domain Bacteria; phylum Bacteroidota; class Bacteroidia; order Bacteroidales; family Bacteroidaceae; genus Prevotella. Next base: position 3,382 of record USQD01000113.1, read on the forward strand.
TTTGTTCTTCTTGTTGATGCCTTTTGCGTCAACAATCTTATCTGTTCTCAAATACTTCACACCTCTGTTGTGTGTGACTCTTATATATACGGCATAGAATCCGTCATTTCTCTGTTTCTGTACTACTACTTTAAATGTTGCCATATTCTTCTAAACACGTTCTAAACATCAATATAAATTTCTCAAAAACATTTCTAAACAAAGAGTATCATTTGTATCATTTTAGTGCTACTATTGATATAAACGAATTAAGAGGAAAGCCCTTAAAATAAGGACTTTCCTCTTAACCTACTGATTTACAATTATCTGTAATTATTCCTCTACAGCAGCCTGCGCCGCCGCAAGTCTGGCGATAGGCACGCGGAATGGAGAGCATGAAGCATAGTTCATACCGACCTTAGCACAGAACTTAACAGATGATGGCTCACCACCATGCTCACCGCAGATACCTGTGCGCAGGTTAGGACGGGTAGCACGACCATTCTCAACAGCCATCTTGATGAGCTGACCAACACCCTCCTGGTCGAGAACCTGGAATGGGTCAACCTTCAAGATCTTCTTCTCCATGTATGCAGGGAGGAATGAAGCGATGTCGTCACGAGAGTAACCGAAGGTCATCTGTGTCAAGTCGTTAGTACCGAATGAGAAGTACTGAGCCTCCTCTGCAATCTGACCTGCAGTAAGGGCAGCACGAGGAATCTCAATCATTGTACCAATCTCGAACTCAACCTCTACACCGTACTCAGCGAATACTTCCTTAGAAGTAGCGAGGATGATAGCCTTCTGCTGCTTGAGCTCCTGAACAGTACCGATGAGCGGAACCATGATTTCTGGACATGGGTTGAAACCTTCCTTCTTCAACTCGCAAGCTGCACCGAGGATGGCGCGAGTCTGCATAGCTGTAATCTCAGGGAATGTAATACCGAGACGGCAACCACGATGACCGAGCATAGGGTTGTTCTCTGCCAGAGAGTTCACACGCTTCTTGATTTCCTCTACGCTTACACCCATTTCCTTAGCCATAGTCTCCTGACCAGCCTTATCGTGTGGTACGAACTCGTGGAGAGGTGGGTCGAGCAAGCGGATGTTCACGTGGCAGCCATCCATTGCCTTCAAGATTCCGTAGAAGTCAGCCTTCTGATATGGGAGGAGCTTGGCAAGAGCCTTCTCGCGTCCCTCAACAGAGTCAGCCAGAATCATCTCACGCATAGCTACAATCTTCTGATCATCGAAGAACATGTGCTCTGTACGTGTCAAACCGATACCCTTGGCACCGAATGCACGAGCTACCTCAGCATCGTGTGGAGTATCTGCATTGGTACGGATCTCCATCTTAGTATATTTGTCACAGAGGTCCATCAGCTCCTTGAAGTCGCCTGAAAGCTCTGCAGCCTTTGTCTCAATCTGTCCTGCGTAAACCTGACCTGTAGTACCGTTCAGAGAGATGTAATCACCCTCCTTGTAAACTACGCCCTCGATCTCAACAGTCTTAGTCTTGTAGTCAACGTTGATAGAGCCAGCACCTGATACACAGCACTTACCCATACCACGAGCCACAACGGCAGCGTGAGAAGTCATACCACCACGAGCGGTAAGGATACCCTCGGCAGCCGACATACCAGCGAGGTCTTCAGGAGAAGTCTCGATACGAACCATGATGACCTTCTTGCCATCCTCGTGCCACACCTGAGCATCGTCAGCGTGGAATACGATCTGACCGCAGGCAGCACCTGGAGAAGCAGGGAGACCCTGAGTGATGACCTTAGCTCTAGAGAGAGCCAGCTTATCGAATACCGGGTGCAAAAGCTCATCGAGCTTCTGAGGCTCACAGCGGAGGATAGCTGTCTTCTCATCGATCATACCCTCGTGGAGGAGGTCCATAGCAATTTTCACCATAGCGGTACCTGTACGCTTACCGTTACGTGTCTGTAGGAACCAGAGCTTGCCTTCCTGCACGGTGAACTCCATGTCCTGCATATCGTGATAGTGGTGCTCCAGCTTATCCTGGAGAGCATCGAGCTCCTTGTAAAGCTCAGGCATAGCCTCTTCCATAGAAGGATACTTAGCTACGCGCTCCTCCTCAGAGATGCCGGCACGCTCAGCCCAGCGCTGAGAACCAATCTTAGTAATCTGCTGTGGAGTACGGATACCAGCAACAACGTCCTCACCCTGTGCATTGATGAGATACTCACCGTTGAAGAGGTTCTCACCGTTACCTGCGTCACGAGAGAAGCAAACACCAGTAGCAGAAGTCTCGCCCATGTTACCGAATACCATCGCCATGACAGAAACAGCAGTACCCCACTCGTCAGGAATACCTTCCATCTTACGGTAGAGGATAGCGCGCTCGTTCATCCAAGAACGGAACACAGCGCAGATAGCGCCCCAGAGCTGATCGATTGGGTTGGTAGGGAAATCCTGGCCAGTCTGCTCCTTGATGGCAGCCTTGAAGAGTTCAACGAGCTTCTTGAGCGACTCTACAGAGAGGTCCTTGTCAAGAGTAACGCCCTGCTCCTCCTTCACCTTTTCGATGATAGCCTCAAATGGGTCGATATCTTCCTTGTTAACAGGCTTCAATCCCATAACAACGTCACCGTACATCTGTACGAAACGGCGATATGAATCGTATACGAAATGAGGATTACCGGTCTTCTTGACCAATCCCTCAGCAACTTCGTCATTCAAACCGAGGTTGAGGATAGTATCCATCATACCTGGCATAGAAGCGCGTGCACCAGAACGCACGGAAACGAGGAGAGGATTCTCAACAGAACCGAACTTGCTGTTCATCAAAGCCTCTGTATGAGCCACAGCAGCCATTACTTCATCCTGAAGAAGTTCCTTGATTTTTTCCTCACCTACCTCATAGTATTCATTACATGTATCTGTTGTGATAGTGAAACCTGGAGGAACAGGTACACCAATAAGATTCATCTCAGCGAGGTTAGCACCCTTACCGCCAAGCGCTTCACGCATCTTCGCATTTCCTTCGGCCTTTCCATTACCGAATGTATAAACTCTTTTTTCGTTCATATTTTTATAGGTTCAAAAATATTATATTATTCTAGCTATTATCAATTTTTTTGTTGATGATGCAAATATACAACATTTATTCGAAACCGCCAAACTTTTATACTCTTTTTTGCTATC
>USQD01000114.1 GCA_900556795.1 uncultured Prevotella sp.
AAATATATTTCTCCAATGCAGTCATATTTTGAATCTTTTTATATGGAAAACGTTCTATACTCTTCAATATTGTTTGAAGTCATATCTTATTTATTTCGGCTGCAAAATTACGGCTAAGGTGTCTCAATTTATATGACATGTTTAATAAATGAGTGATTTCGAAGCAGATTTTCCAAATTAGGACAAGAATCTTGGAGAGTAACCCAAAAGGTTTTGAGTAACTCAAAACATACCTTGCTGTGTCTTTATCGACACAATGTTTTGGGAAGAATGTATGACATCAATACATATATGTTTACACATTTCTTTGTATGGATACTTCTTGATCAAATTGCAACTGTACTTCCATACAACAGTGAATCTGTACGTCAATAAGTCAATACGACCACAAATAACCGAAGCGTCAAAGATGCGACCATTCTTAGCTAAAGGTATTTGTTCCTCCGTAGAGTTGCAGGACAATGGCTGTCAATAAACTCCCCTTCACTCATCCTCAATTTCTCAAAGTTGGACGGAATGGATAGCTTCCATTTCCGTCCATGGTGATTACAGTTCTTTTCATGCCATCCCTCCCATAACAGGCAAATGCCCCTTGATTCGACTTTCAAAGACTGCTATGTCATGGTCAAGTTTGGTACTTGTCACCTTGGCGTATATCTGTGTTGTTTTTTTATTAGAGATGCCCATAATTGAAATAATTTGCAGCCATCTGGCATCCGTATGGCTATGTTTATATTCTTTTTGCGTATATACAAAAAACGTGGAGCCAGTTCTGTCACTCGTTCCACGCAGTAAAGGCTCTGGCATCGCCCAAGTTGTCGAAACGAGCAACGCCGAAAGCCCCACGCTAGTGTAAGTATATAAAAATGCACCCATGACAACGAACGCCAAAGTCGTCCGAAGCCACTGATGACTGTATATAATACACCTCATGAGGCGTTCCCGTTGCTTTGTTCTTGACCAAATGCGTGGGGCTTTTTTGTATGTATACGTTTCTTCTCAAAATACGCTAATGGAAAGATACATCTCTCCGGCTATAGAGTCTGAAGAATATGTTCCAGTTCATCAAGTTCTTCCTCCTTTGTTGCCCAACTCGTTACAAATCGGCAAATGATTTCGGTATCGCTCTTTCTTTCCCATATTTCGAATGCAACTTTCTTGGAAAGAGCATCGTAGAGGGAAGGTGAAAGTACGACAAACTGCTGATTGGTAGGAGAGTCGTACGCAATAGCTATGCCATGCTTCTGGAAGATGCTGCGGATACGGGTAGCCATGGAGATGGCGTGGCGCGATATCTTGAAATAGAGGTTATCCGTAAACAGCGTGTCGAACTGGATGCCTAGCATTCTGCCCTTGGCAAGCAAGGCTCCATGACGCTTTATGTTAGTGAAGAAATACTTTGGTGCCTTCATGCCTGAGAATACTACAGCTTCGCCCATCATGGCGCCCACCTTGGTTCCACCTATATAGAATACATCACAATGCTTGGCAAGGAATGGCAAGTCATAGTCGCATGCCTCTGAAACCAGACCGTATCCCAGTCGTGCACCATCGATGAAGAGGCGGAGGTCATATTTCTGGCAGGTTGCATATAGCGCAGTCAACTCTTCCCTTGTGTAGACCATTCCGAACTCTGTCGGCATCGAGATATAAACCATGCCTGGCTGCACCATGTGAGGATGCGTTTCATCGGCAAGGAAAGTATCCATATATGCAGACAGGGTGCTGGATGTTAGCTTGCTGTTCTCTCCCGGCAGCGTAATGACCTTATGGCCAAATGCTTCTACTGCTCCAGATTCATGTACCTCGATATGACCGGTCTCCACACAGATAACTCCTTCGCATCCCATGAGCACGGAATCGATGACGGTGGTGTTGGTCTGTGTACCGCCTATCAGGAAGAACACTTCAGCATTCTCATTGTCTACGGCTTTACGGATTTTCTCTTTTGCAGATTCTGAGTATGGATCAAAACCATAACCGGATGTTTTCTCACTGTTTGTCTTGCCAAGAGCCTCTAGAATCTCTGGCAGCATACCATTGTTGTAATCACTTTCGAATGAAATCATATGATATAATGATAATATTAGATAATCACCGCCGTTCCGCTGCATGTTACCATCAGCATGGAGCCGCTGTTGCCTACAGTTTCGTAATCCAGGTCGATGCCCACGATGGCGTTGCAGCCCAGGGATGCAGCACGGTCGGCCATCTCTCTGAGGGCTGTATCCTTGGCCTCGCGGAGTGTACTTTCGTAAGAGCCGCTTCTTCCGCCGATTACATCACGAACACTGGCAAAGAAATCCTTCACAAAGTTGGTACCGATGATGGTTTCGCCAGTCACTACGCCACGATATTCACGGATAGGGTGGCCTTCTATGGTTGGAGTTGTACTCAAAATCATAATCTTTTCCTTTCTTTTTATGTTATTATCAATGTTATTTATAGCTTAGACGATAAAAGATAGCAAAAGGTTGCAGAAAATCCAAATATAATTGCTATTTTTGCATCGTAAATATAAATATTAATAGGTTATATGAACAAGAGATTGATGTTTTCGGCAGCACTCATGATGGTGCTGCTTTCGGCAAACGCTCAGAAAAGAGCGTTTACCATTGAGGATTTGTACAAGGTGAAGGGCGTTTCTTCGGTAAGTCTTTCGCCTGATGGTAAGACTGTTTGCTACACTGCCAGTTCTTCCGACCTGAAGAACCAGAAGTCTGGCTCCGACATCTATATCATGAATGCGGATGGCTCTCATGCCAAGGCTCTTACCGAGAATGGGAAAAGCAGTTCTGCCGTGTGGAGCAAGGACGGAAAGAGTATCTTCTTCACTAATTATGAGAAAGGGGCAGCTCAAATCTATCGGATGGATCTGACTACCTGTGAGACGGAACAGGTTACTGATTATGAGTTAGGTATCGATAACCCTGTCATCTCTCCCGATGAGCGATACATCGCCTTTACAGCCGAGGTGTATCCCGACCTGGGGGCTGATGCCAAGGCCAACATAGCCCGGATGGAGAAAAAGGAGCAGGGACCTGTGCAGGCGCATATCGCCGACAAGTTGCTCTACCGTCATTGGACGAGCTATAGCGATGGCAGATGCAATCACCTTATCCTTTTCGATACACAGACGAAGACTTACAAGGATCTGACTCCGGGCAATTATTCGCTGATATTCATGGTCGGGGGTGGAATCACCTATCATTTTTCTCCAGACAGCAAGGAGATCTGTTTCGTATCCAATCATGATGAGCATCAGGAGGCTAGCACCAATGCCGATCTGTGGACGGTTTCTGTGAATGGGGGAGAAGCGGTTTGCATCACTAGTGAAAACAAGGCATGGGATGGTACTCCAACCTATTCGCCTGACGGCAAGTATATCGCTTACCGTTTGCAGCAAGTGCCTGGCTATGAGTCTGATCGCTTCCGTCTTGCCATTTACGACAGGGCTGCAAAGAAGTCTACCATCCTGACAGAAAAGTTTGACAACTGGGTGGATGATTACAAATGGGCACCAGACAGCAAGAGTATTTTCTTCCTGGGTGAGGTGCAGGGCGCTCAGCCGCTCTACAAACTTGACATCGCCAAGAAGACCATCTCGCCGGTATTGACTGGCAAGGCCATCTCGGAGTTCGATTTCGACAACAAGGGTATGGTATATTATACCTATAGCACGACAGGCAAGCCATCGGCTCTCTATCGCCAGCAGATGAAGAAGTGGAATGGAACTCCTGTAGCAAGCGGCAAGGAACAGCAGATTACCTTCCTCAACCAGCAGTTGGAGGATGAAGTGGATATCCGTCCATCTGAAAGTATCTGGGTAGATGGCGCTGGTGGCGACAAGGTACAGGTATTCATCGTGAAGCCACACAACTTTGATGCCAGCAAGAAATATCCGCTTATCATCAATGTGCATGGCGGACCGCAGATGCAATGGATGAATTCCTTCCGTGGAGACTGGCAGGTTTATCCTGCTGCCGGTTATGTGGTGGCTTATCCTAATCCTCACGGTTCTACGGGATATGGTCAGGCCTTTACCCGTGCCATTTCCGGTGATTGGGGCGGAAAGGTATTTGAGGATGTGATGAAGGTTACCGATAAGCTGGCAACCTTGGAATATGTTGACTCCACGAGAATGGGAGCGATGGGATGGTCGTATGGCGGCTATATGATGAACTGGCTGCAGGGACATACCAAGCGATTCAAGTGTCTGGCTTCCATGATGGGCGTATATGACCTGCGTTCTATGTGGGGCAGTACTGAGGAAGTATGGTTTCCTAACTTTGAGTTGGAGGGACAGCCTTACAATTCCGACCTCTATGAGAAGTGGTCGCCATCCTCATACATCAAGAACTTCTCAACGCCAACACTCGTGATGACGGGCGAGTTGGACTATCGGGTGCCTTATACCCAGAGTTTGCAGTACTTTACAGCATTGCAGACCTTGAACATTCCTTCGCGACTGATAGTCTTGAAGTATGATGGTCACTGGCCAAGCAATCTGAAGTCGATGCCGCTCTATTACAATGCGCACCTCGATTGGTTCCATCGTTATCTCGGTGGTGCTCCTGCACCTTGGGACACAGAGAAAATGGTAAATAACGAGATAGAGTTCTAAACTGTCTTATATATAATAAGGTATAAGCAAGAAAAATAAAAGCTCCATTCGTATCTGATTGCGAATGGAGCTTTTTTCTTAGAATTAAAAATTTACTTTGTTTCCTGTTCTTCCTGCATATCCAGATACTGGTTATCCTGATCGTAGAACTCATACTGGAGGAATGCCAGTTTCTGAGATGGAATCACATTGAAGCCGAAACCATACTTAAACTGCCATCTCCGTTTCAGGGAAATGAAGCCCTTGTTTATGAAGGCAGCTACGTAAGGATTTACGTACAAAGTGAATTTCTTGACGCCAATCTTGTTGACTAGGCGGTCGATTTTTCTTTCCAACTGGTCGGTGAAGAGAATGCTCGATTTGATTTTGCCCGTGCCGAAGCAGGTTGGGCAGGTTTCCTCTACGTTTACGTCCATCGCAGGGCGAACACGCTGGCGGGTAATCTGCATCAGTCCGAACTTACTCAAAGGAAGGATGTTGTGCTTGGCACGGTCCTTCTGCATATTCTTGCACATGCGTTCATAGAGCAACTGTCGGTCTTCTGCAAGATTCATGTCGATAAAGTCGACAACGATGATGCCTCCCATATCTCGGAGACGCAACTGTCTTGCCAACTCATCGGCAGCGCCGAGGTTTACATCGAGAGCATTTGCTTCCTGACCTTTCTCACGAGTACGATTGCCGCTGTTTACATCGACAACATGCAAAGCTTCGGTGTGCTCAATGATGAGATATGCACCATGCTTGTAGTTGACAACACGACCAAATCCAGCTTTAATCTGCTTGGTGATGCTGAAGTTGTCGAAGATAGGCACCTTACCAGTGTAGAGCTTGACTATGCCCGCCTTTTCAGGGGCTATTAGAGAAACATAGTCTTTTACATCGTTCATTACCTCTTCATCGTTGACGAAGATGTTCTCGTAAGATGGGTTAAACAAGTCACGCAAGAGAGCTACGGCTCTTCCGGTCTCCTCGAATGCGAGTTGCGGGCGCTGCTGGGTCTTCTGTACCTTGGCGATAGCATCCTCCCATCGCTTCACCAGGACTTTCAGCTCGGCATCGAGTTCTGTGACTCTCTTACCCTCAGCCACAGTGCGGACGATAACACCGCAATTCTTTGGTTTGATGCTGTGCATGAGTTGCTTGAGTCGGGAACGTTCTTCACCGCTTTTGATTTTCGACGAGACAGAAACTTTATCACCGAATGGCATGAGTACCAGGTATCGACCTGCGAATGATATTTCGCCCGTGAGTCGAGGACCCTTGGTAGAAATTGGTTCCTTAACGATTTGTACCAGCACTTCCTGTCCTGTTTTCAAGACATTCTGAATGCTTCCGTCCTTTTCCAGTTCTGGCTGCTTGCTGGCTTTAGAGAATGGGAAAAGTTTCTTTCTGTCGCTCTGTACTTGTTTAAGATACTTCTGGTAGGAATTGAAATGACTTCCTAGGTCAAGATAATGAAGAAAGGCGTCGCGTTCATAACCTACATCTACGAAGCAAGCGTTAAGACCTGGCATCAGTTTCTTAACTTTTGCGATATAGATGTTTCCCACAGAGAACGAGGCCTCACGAGGTTCATTCTGATATTCTACCAGCTGTTTATCCTCCATGAGTGCGATAGAGATGTCCTTCTGTTGGACGTCAATTACAACTTCGCTTGTCATAGTCTTCAATTAATCTTTTTACACATTAAACTTATTGGTTACTAGAAGAAAGTCTTAGTAATCAATTTAGTAGTTACTAAAAAGGGGCATGCCTATCCCTTTTGATACGACACGCCCCCTCAGTCGACGAACTGACTGAGAGCAAATCAGCTTAAAAAAGCTTACTTGCTCTTATGTCTGTTCTTACGTAATCTTTTTTTACGCTTGTGAGTAGCCATCTTGTGGCCCTTCTTTT
>USQD01000115.1 GCA_900556795.1 uncultured Prevotella sp.
CGCATGGATGGCAAAGTATGGGTTTGCATCGACTTTCAGCACAGAAAGCCAGGTAAAGGTAACACCGTAATGAACACTAAATTGAAGAATGTTGCCGATGGTCGTGTATTGGAGCGTACATTCCAGGTTGGTTTCAAATTGGAGGATGTTCGCGTTGAGCGTCGCCCTTATCAGTACCTCTACGAGGACGCTACTGGTTGCATTTTCATGAACCAGGAGACTTTCGAGCAGGTGCCTATCGCTAAGGAGAACGTTACCGGTGGTCAGTACATGAAGGAGGGTGACGTAGTTGAGGTTGTTACTGATACTACAGACGGTACTATCCTCTTGGCTGAAATGCCAGCAAAGACTACCCTGAAGATTACTCACTCTGAGCCAGGTGTAAAGGGTAACACTGCTACCAACGCTACTAAGCCAGCTACTCTCGAGACTGGTGCTGAGGTTCGTGTTCCTTTGTTCGTTAACGAAGGCGAGACTATCCAGGTTGACACTCGTGACGGTAGCTACCTCGGTCGTGTAAGCGAGTAATCTGTTTCTGATTCAAAAGATTACGCTCTTATCGAGCAAACTTAACCCTTAATAGTAAGAAGAATGAAATATTCCATCATAGTACCTGTTTTCAATCGTCCGGACGAAGTGGACGAACTCTTGGAAAGTCTAACCCATCAAACGGAGAAGGACTTCGAGGTAGTCATCGTAGAGGATGGCTCACAGACTCCTTGCGAGGATGTGTGCAAACGGTACGAAAACCTGATGGATATACATTATTACTATAAGGAGAACTCTGGTCCAGGTCAGAGTCGCAACTATGGTGCCGAGCGTGCCAAGGGCGAGTATCTCCTGATACTCGACAGCGACGTGGTCTTGCCAGAGGGTTATCTGAAGGCTGTAAGTGATGAGTTGAGCCGCGAACCTGCCGATGCATTCGGTGGTCCCGACAAGGCGCACTCATCATTTACAGATACTCAGAAAGCCATTTCTTATTCCATGACTTCTTTCTTCACCACCGGTGGTATCCGTGGCGGAAAGAAGAAGATGGATAAGTTCTACCCTCGTTCATTCAACATGGGCATCCGCAGGGATGTTTATCTCAAGTTGAATGGCTTTTCTAACATGCGTTTTGGTGAGGACATCGATTTCTCCATCCGTATCTTCAAGGCAGGCTGCCGTTGCCGTCTGTTCCCTGAAGCATGGGTATGGCATAAGCGCCGCACCGATTTCCGCAAATTCTGGCGACAGGTTTACAACAGCGGTATCGCCCGCATCAACCTTTACAAGAAGTATCCAGAGAGTCTCAAGCTCGTACATCTCCTGCCGATGGTCTTCACCGTGGGCGTGATAGGTACGCTCCTGCTGCTTTTCTTCGGATTTCTGCCGTATATGTTGGGCACAGTCCACGTATTCCCTACCCTGGGCAATGCACTGGCTGCATTGGGCTGCATCGGTCTGCTGGGCATCATTCTCTATATCATTGCGCTGTTCATCGACAGCAGCAGAGAGAATCACAGTGTGAAGATTGGCTTGTTGAGCATCCGTGCCGCCTTCACCCAACTGATGGGTTACGGCTGCGGATTCCTTTCAGCCTGGTGGAAGAGATGCCTGCTCGGACAGAGCGAATTCAGCGCATACAACAAGACTTTCTATAAATAGATTACACTATGAGTGAGAAGCTTTCTATTTCGCAATGGGCAGAGGAAGACAAACCTCGTGAAAAACTGGAGCGACTAGGAGCATCAGCACTATCCAATGCCGAACTGCTAGCCATATTAATAGGTTCCGGCTCCCAAGACGAGAGCGCAGTAGATCTGATGAAACACATCATGAAAGACTGCGACAACAATCTCAATACTCTCGGCAAGATGACAATCAAAGAACTCACCCACTACAAAGGTATGGGACCCGCGAAAGCGATTACCGTACTTGCAGCCTGTGAGCTGGGGAAGCGTCGTGCCCTTGACAAGATAGGAAATCGTCCAGATCTGGGGTCTTCCCTTGCCATCTACAACTATATGCTCCCCAAAATGCAGGATCTCGATACCGAAGAAGCATGGGTGTTGATGATGAACCAGAACTTCAAACTTATCAAGGCTTCCTGTATCTCGCACGGAGGCATTACGGAAACTGCCGTGGATATCCGGCTGCTCATCAAGGAAGCCGTACTTAACAATGCTACCATCATTGCCTTCTGTCACAACCATCCGAGTCACAGTCCGTTCCCCAGTAAGGCTGACGACCAGCTCACCTTACAGATAAAGAAGGCCTGCGAAATCATGCGCATCTTCTTTATGGACCATGTCATCATCACCGATGGCGCCTTTTATTCCTATCACGACAAAGGAAAGTTGTAAAAGCCAAAGTTCCATATTCATCATAAATTCAAGAATTTTTCATATCTTTGTGCGCAAACAAGAAAAATAAATCACCATTTGTTTTGCATTGTCTATAATTATTGTTACCTTTGCAGAAAACAATATAAAATTATGACACAAGAAGAAAAGACAAAGATAGAAGAAAGAATCGTTGATGTTCTTAAAACCGTTTACGACCCAGAGATTCCCGTAAACATCTGGGACCTCGGTATGATTTACAAGATTGACGTAAAGGACGATGCCACTGTAGAGCTGGACATGACCTTTACAGCCCCATCTTGTCCTGCAGCCGACTTCATCCTGGAGGATGTACGCAGCAAGGTAGATAGCGTGGAAGGCGTGAAATCAGCCAATGTAAACCTCGTTTTCGAACCAGCTTGGGACCAGAGCATGATGAGCGAAGAAGCCCGCGTAGAACTCGGCTTTGAATAAAGACAAAGCCATTCACTCTTCATCCTTCACTCTTCACTTAAAAAGAACCGCTTATGAAAAATGTATATTTCCTCTCAGATGCGCATCTTGGCTCATTAGCCATTCCGCATGCCCGCATGCAGGAGCGCCGTCTCGTCCGCTTCCTTGACAGTATCAAGAACAAGGCTGCTGCCATCTATCTGCTGGGCGACATGTTTGATTTCTGGAACGAATACAAGAATGTAGTTCCAAAAGGATACACCCGTTTCCTGGGAAAAATCTCAGAGTTGACCGATATGGGAGTGGAAGTACATTTCTTCACCGGTAACCACGACTTATGGACTTATGGCTATCTAGAAGAAGAGTGCGGCATGATTGTGCACTATAAGCCACAGACCGTTGAGATTTACGACAAGGTATTTTTCCTTGCACATGGCGACGGACTGGGCGACCCAGACAAGAAGTTCAAGCTTCTGAAGGCAATATTCCACAACCACACCTGCCAGCGCCTTCTGAATGCCATCCATCCTCGCTGGGGACTGGCGCTGGGATTGAACTGGGCGAAGCACAGCCGACTGAAGCGTGCCGATGGCAAGGAAGAGCCTTATATGGGCGAAAAGAAGGAATTTCTGGTACGCTTTGCCAAACAGTATATGCAAAGCCACAAGGATGTAGATTACTTCATGTTCGGTCATCGCCACATCGAACTGGACCTGATGCTGAGCAAGAAGACCCGCCTGATGATTCTGGGTGACTGGATATGGCAGTTCACCTACGCCGTGTTTGATGGCGAACACATGTTTATGGAAGAATATGTGGAAGGCGAAAGCCAACCGTAAAAGCAAAAAAACAAGAACAAAACAAACGATAATAATAAAGGGCAGCCCAAACAGGTTGCCCTTTATTATTGGCAAGTACTCTTATTACTTATTCTTAACGCTGGATTCTTCCTCCCGAAGAAGTCATGTTCGAGATGATTTCCTCTTCACTTACCAGGTTCTGATCGCCCGGAATCGTATTCTTGATGGCACTAGCCGACAGCGAGAAATCCAGGCAATACTGGTTTTTGTCGCCCCACTTCTGATGTGCGTGAATATAGGCAGCAACGAAGGCATCGCCTACACCCATCGGATCCACAATCGGCTCTATATCATATATTCTTGTTGTATAGAGCTGATCTTCCACAGCATCATAGAGCAGACCACTCAGAGTGTGATGACTGCTGGCAATCTGGTTTCTTACTGCCATCACCATCTTCTTGCACTTAGGGAAGAGATGGTGCATCTTGCGGAAATACTTCAGATAAGCCTCTCTATCTATCTCATAGTTCTCATCCAAAGCCTCGAAAGGAATATGAGGCACACCACTGGCTATCTCCCACTCATTCTGATCACCAAAGATGATGTCGCTATACTGCATCATCTGGAAGAGCACATCGTGAGGTTCCAGACCGTATCCCCAGAGATTCTTGCGATAGTTGATGTCGCAGGCAATGGTCAGGCCATCGGCTACAGCCAGCTTGATGGCATCCATCGTAGATTCCATCGCATCACGGCTGATGGCACAGGTAATACCTGAGCAATGGAATACGGCAGCATCTGCCAGTACCTGATTCCATTTCACCATACCACGCTTCAAGGAATAGAAAGAAGAGTTCTTGCGGTCATAGACAACACGGGAGTTGCGCATCGCCACAGCTTCCTCGAAGTAATAGGTACCGAGACGATCGCCACCACGCACCACATGAGAAACATTCAGACCATACTCCCTGAGATGCATCAATGCAGCCTCTCCCATCTCACCGTATGGCACACGGGTAACATACTCGACATTATCACCCAAATAAGCCAAAGAAATAGCTGCATTTGCCTCACTGCCACCATAGTTGCCAAACATACGATGCCCCTGGAATAAACGTTGATAACCGGGCTTAGAAATTCTAAGCAATATTTCTCCGAAAGTTACAATCTTTGTTTTCATAATTCGCAAAATTTAAGTGACGCTTCCATCCTCATCAGGCAGGAGCCTCAGTATGTAATAATGAATAGGAAAGAAATAAGGTGAAGACCATTCACTTATGTTTCAGTCTTCACCTTATATGATATTATTGTGTTGGATTTACTTCTTAGCAACCAAATCCATAGTATCGCGAGCAATAACGATTTCCTCGTCTGTAGGAACTACTACTACCTTCACCTTACTGTCGTCAGTAGAGATGATAGCTTCCTCACCACGAACCTTGTCATTTACTTCCTTATTGATCTTGATGCCAAGATACTCCAGGTTCTTGCAAGAATCCTCACGGAGGTCGGTCTGGTTCTCACCTACACCGGCAGTAAATACGATAGCGTCAACGCCACCCATAGCTGCTGTGTAAGCACCGATATACTTCTTGATGCGATATTCGTACATACGGAGAGCCAACTGAGCCTTCTCATTACCCTCGTTGGCAGCGTTCTCGATGTCACGCATATCAGAAGAAATACCTGTAATACCGAGCACACCACTCTTCTTGTTCAGGAAGTCAGCCATCTCCTGTGGCTTCATATTCAACTTCTCCATCAAGTAGGTAACGGCAGAAGCATCGATGTCACCACAACGTGAACCCATCATCAAACCAGCCAATGGGGTCAAACCCATTGAAGTATCCAATACCTTACCGTTCAATACAGCAGCTACAGAGCCACCGTTACCGATGTGGCAAGTGATGATCTTAGAGTTGTTCTGGTCGAGACCGAGAATCTCGCAAACACGCTTAGAAACATAGCGGTGAGATGTTCCGTGGAAACCATAACGGCGTACGTGATACTTCTCATACAACTCATAAGGAATTGCATAGAGGTAAGCATAGTCTGGCATTGTGCTGTGGAATGCGTTGTCGAATACACAAACCTGAGGAGTGCCTGGCATCAAAGAGTCAACGGCACGGATACCCTTCAGGTGGCCAGCGTTGTGAACAGGAGCAAGGTCGCAAAGTTCCTCGATACCATCCTCTACGCTCTGGTCAACTATGACACTCTCCTTGAACTTGTCACCACCCTGTACGACACGGTGTCCTACAGCGTCGATTTCCTTCAAGTCCTTGATAGCGCCGATTTCTGGATCGAGCAAGCACTTGAACACGAAGTTCACACCTTCCTTGTGGTCAGGCATATCGTGCATAATCTGCTTCTTCTCACCATTAGGCAATTTCACCTTGATGAATGCGTTATCAAGACCGATACGCTCTACACCACCCTGTGCCAATACAGACTCATCGTCCATATTATATAACTTGTACTTGATAGATGAACTACCACAGTTCAGAACCAATACTTTCATAATAATGTAAATGTTAAATGTTAAATGTTGAATTAAGCCTTCTTAGCATCCTGTGCCTGGCAAGCGGTGATAGCTACCATGTAGTAGATATCATCTACAGAGCAACCACGAGAGAGGTCGTTTACAGGACGAGCGATACCCTGAAGGATAGGGCCGATAGCGATGGCACCACCCAAACGCTGAACGAGCTTGTAACCGATGTTACCCACCTCAAGGTTAGGAACTACCAATACATTAGCCTTACCAGCTACATCAGAACCTGGAGCCTTCTTGGCAGCTACCTCAGGAACGAGGGCTGCATCAGCCTGAAGCTCACCATCGAGGTGAAGCTCTGGGAACTTCTCCTTAGCAATAGCTACGGCATCCTTTACCTTGTCAATGATATAAACGCTCTTGCCAGT
>USQD01000116.1 GCA_900556795.1 uncultured Prevotella sp.
TTTTTCAAGCAGAAGACGGCATACGAGATTCCGAAACGTGACTGGAGTTCAGACGTGTGCTCTTCCGATCTATCCCTCAAAAGTTGTAATACGTGCTCAACATCTTTGTCGTCCACCATTCCAAAAACGATGTGCTTGACCTGAGCGTCAACATCATTAATCTGTGTGGCAAGATACTTCCATCCCGCAAGATTGTGACCCGTATCACAGATGACAAGCGGGGCTTCTCCCAGCTTCTCCCATCTACCTCGCAACCCTGTCAGCTCACATACATGCCCGAAACCGTTTCTGATTGCTTCGTCGCTGATGGTCATCGTCTGGCGCAAGACGTTGAGTGCTGCAAGAATGGTCTTTCTGTTACGTTCCTGATAGGAACCTTTCAGTTCCATATCTACATTCATAGATATGTCTTCATCCTGTGCAAAGAGGATAGGAGAGTGGCGTTCTTCTGCAACCTTCTCAAAAACAGGACGGGTCTCTTCGATGTATTCACCGATAACTACAGGCACGTCAGGCTTTATGATTCCTGCCTTCTCGCCAGCTATCTCTGCCAGGGTGTTGCCCAGAAACTGGGTATGGTCAAAACTGATATTGGTAATGACAGAAAGAACCGGAGTGATGATATTGGTACAGTCAAGTCTTCCTCCAAGTCCTACTTCGATTACCGCATAGTCTACTTTCTGCTCGGCAAAGTACTTGAATGCCATGGCCGTGGTCAGCTCGAAGAAAGACGGATGAAGAGGTTCGAAGAAAGCACGGTTCTCTTCTACAAAGTCGATGACATACTGTTCCGGCAGGCATTCTCCGTTCACACGGATGCGCTCGCGGAAATCAACAAGATGAGGAGATGTGTATAATCCCACCTTGTAACCCTGGCTTTGAAGGATGGCTGCTATCGTATGAGAGCAGGAACCCTTGCCGTTGGTGCCTGCAATATGTATGGTCTTGTACTGACGATGAGGATGACCGAAGTGCTCGTCCAGCTCATGGGTCGTCTGCAGACCAGGCTTATATGCCTTGGCACCAATTTTTTCAAACACCGGAGTACTATTGAAGAGATATTCTGTCGTTTCTTGATAATTCATTTCTTATATATTATAAATGTGTAGGTACAAAAAGTGGCAATCCCAATACTGGCATTGAGCCAATAATCAGGATTGCCTGTTACTTTTATCTTTTATGAGATTTCTTCCATGGAATTTCAAGGAATCTATTTGTTGAACAGATTCTTAATGCTGTCAAAGATTGACTTCTTGGTGGCATTGTCTGCCTGGAAGTTCTCGCATTCCTTGAACTTCTTCACCAATTCCTTCTCTTCCTTGTTGAGGGTCTTAGGAATGTAGACGGTAATGTTCACGATGATGTCGCCTCGTCCATAACCATATCCCTTGATGGCAGGCATACCTTTACCACGCAGACGAACCTGCTTACCTGGCTGGGTTCCTGGTTCTATCTTGATGGTAGTCTTTCCCTCCAGTGTTGGGATTTCCACTTCACCGCCAAGAACAGCTGTAGAGAAGTCGAGTACGAGGTTATAGTAGAGGTCCTTGTCTTTACGTTCAAAGACATCGCTCTTTTCTACGCGTACGATAACCTGAAGGTCGCCGTTGACGCCATTGTGCTTACCGGCGCCTCCCTTACCTGGTACGGTAACGACCATTCCGTCATCCACACCTGCAGGAATATTGATTTCTACAACTTCTTCGCCAGCAACAATGCCGTCACCACCACAAGCCTTACACTTGTTCTTGATGACGTGACCCTCGCCGCCACATGTAGGACATGCAGCCTGAGTCTGCATGGTTCCAAACATAGAGCGCACGGTACGGACTGTGTAACCCGTACCATGACAGGTAGGACAAGTCTCCGGCTGTGAGCCGCCTTCGCATCCTGTGCCATGGCAAGCAGAACATGTTACGTCTTTACGAATCTTGAACTTCTTGGTGCAACCCGCAAAAGCCTCTTCCAATGTAAGCTTTGCCTGTACTCGCAAATCTCTTCCCTGATACTGCTGTGGCTGGGCGCTGCCGCCAAAACCGCCGAATCCGCCACCGAATCCACCGTGACCTCCAAAGATATCGCCGAACATAGAGAAGATGTCATTCATATCCATGCTGGCTCCACCACCGAATCCACCGAAACCGCCTTGCGGACCGTCGAATCCGAACTGATCATACTGCTGACGCTTCTGAGGATCATGAAGAACCTCGTATGCTTCTGCAGCCTCCTTGAACTTTTCTTCAGCCTCCTTGTTTCCAGGGTTGCGGTCTGGATGATATTTGATGGCTATCTTGCGGTAAGCCTTCTTTATTTCGTCTTCAGATGCCTGCTTATCAACGCCAAGCACCTCGTAATAGTCTCTCTTTGCCATTTGTTAAATATGGATTTTTATTTCTTTATTCCTGATCGTAATTCTTCATTAGACTTATTGTCCTACAGCAACCTTAGCGTGACGTATTACCTTGTCGTTGAGGGTATAACCGGTCTGCACGCAGTCGATAACCTTGCCCTTCTTGTCGTCACCCATTCCTGGCACCATAGCGATTGCCTCATGGAAATCAACGTCGAAATCCTTGTCAGCAGTCTCAATCTTCTTTACTCCGAGACCTTCAAGAGTCTTGATGAACTTGTTGAAAATCATCTGAACACCTTCCTTGATAGCCTTAGGATCCTCGCTCTTGTCTGCGATGGCACGCTCGAAGTCATCAAGAATTGGAAGAATGGCAGCAATAGTCTTCTCGCCACCGTTGAGAATCAAATCAGCCTTCTCTTTCAGGGTGCGCTTGCGGTAATTCTCAAATTCTGCAGTCTTATAGAGCAGTTGCTTTTTCAATTCTTCTACTTCCTGCTGAGCCTTTGCCAATGGATCTGCTTCTTCAGATTCTGCCGCATTGTCAGTATTGTCAGTCTTACTGTCAGCATCTGCCGCCTTATTGTCAGCATCCTCTGTATTTGTCTCTTCAGCCTTAGGCTCTGCATTATTCTGAGTATCGTTCTGCTCAGCATTCTCGTTGAGAACCTGTTCCTTAGCGTTACCGTCCTCTATATTAATCTTCTTTTCTTTTGACATAGTCTTAAATTTTTTAAACATGATTATTCCTTTTTATGGTTGTTTTGACAAAAAGCGTGCCAACTCGACTCTCATCGAATTGGCACTTATCTCATTTAGGTGTATTTTCTATTACTGCAGACCGTACATCTTAGCTTTCTGCTCCTTGATAGCCTCATCATAGATGTACTCATCGTAAGACATCAGCTTATCGATGGTTCCTGATGGGGTGAGCTCGATAATACGGTTAGCCACGGTATTGATGAACTCATGGTCGTGGCTGGCAAAAAGGATATTGCCCTTGAAACCTACCAAGTTGTTGTTGAATGCCTGGATACTCTCCAAGTCCAAGTGGTTGGTTGGAGTATCGAGAATCAGACAGTTTGCGTTCTGCAACTGCATGCGGGCAATCATACATCTCATCTTCTCACCTCCGGAGAGTACGTTTACCTTCTTCAGTACTTCCTCGCCGCTGAAGAGCATTCTTCCCAAATAACCCTTCATTGCCACCTCGTTGCCAGGACCATACTGGCTCAACCAGTCTACGAGGTTCATGTCGCTCTGGAAGAACTCGGTGTTGTCGAGTGGGAGATAAGCTGTTGTGATGGTAATGCCCCACTTGTAATCACCTGCGTCAGCCTTGCGGTTGCCGTTGATAATCTCGAAGAGAGCGGTCATCGCCTTAGGGTTGTGAGAAAGGAATACCACCTTCTCGCCCTTCTCGATGTTGAAGTTTACATTGTCGAAGAGAACTGTTCCGTCCTCATCACAAGCCTTCAGGCCTTCAACCTCCAGAATCTGGTTACCTGGTTCACGATCCATCTGGAAGATGATTCCTGGATACTTACGGCTAGAAGGACGAATCTCCTCTACGTTCAGCTTCTCCAGCATCTTCTTGCGGGATGTGGTCTGCTTACTCTTAGCTACATTGGCAGAGAATCGGCGGATGAACTCCTCCAACTGCTTCTTCTTCTCCTCAGCCTTCATCTTCTGGTTCTGAGCCTGACGGAGAGCCAACTGAGAACTCTCGTACCAGAAAGAGTAGTTGCCGGCAAACATAGTTACCTTACCGAAGTCGATATCCACGGTCTGTGTGCTGACAGCATCGAGGAAGTGACGGTCGTGAGAAACCACGAGAACTGTCTGCTCGATGTTGCTGAGATATTCCTCCAGCCACTCTACGGTGTCGAGGTCGAGGTCGTTGGTAGGCTCATCGAGGAGGAGGTTGTCAGGATTACCGAAGAGAGCCTTCGCCAGCATCACGCGTACCTTCTCTGTATTAGAAAGCTCACCAACGAGCTTATCGTGACGATCTTCCTTCACGCCGAGGTTCTGAAGCAACTGGGCAGCATTACTCTCTGCTTCCCAACCGTTCATCTCAGCGAACTTAAGTTCCAGCTCAGCAGCGAGGTTACCATCCTCTTCTGTCATCTCTGGTTTTGCATAGAGGCGCTCGCGCTCCTTCATATTCTCCCACAATGGCTGATGGCCCATCAGAACGGTGTCCATCACGCGGAACTCGTCATACTTGAAGTGGTCCTGCTCCAAAACGGAAAGACGCTCGCCAGGTCCCATTTCTACTGTACCCTTGTTTGGCTCCAAATCGCCACTGATGGCACGGAGGAGGGTAGACTTACCAGCACCGTTGGCACCGATTACGCCATAAATATTACCATGTGTGAACTTGAGGTTTACATCTTTGTAAAGCACTCGCTTACCGAATTGAATTGCAAGATTTTGTACTGTTATCATTCTTGTTTACTAAATATCTTTTTCTGAATTTATCTTTAATTTGTGTGCAAAGTTACGAAAAAATATTTGTATATCAATGATTTATTGGTAAAAGTTGCTTTTTTTTAGTTAAAAACACAGCTCTTCTTTGTCATTTTGCAGAAAAGTCTTACTTTTGCATGCTAAAAGGCATCAACGATATCCCAATACCGTTGAATATGTGTTACGAACAAATAGATATAAATAACACGAAACAGCAAATTGAAAATGAAACAACAAAATAATAAGGGCTATTTTAATAAGCATACCAACAATGCTTACGGCTATGGCAATCCGAATGAATATGACCACTACAAGGTGGAGAAGCCGGCGCAGTTGTTGGAATGGCTGATGGAGAACGTAAAGGGTCCCAGCAAGACCAAGGTGAAGCAGACGCTGCAGGGTAGAGGAATCAAGGTGGATGGCAAGACCATCACCCAGTTCGACTATGCTCTGAAACCTGGCATGAAGGTGAGCGTAAGCAAGACCAAGAAGAACCAGGAGGTTTTCAAGAGCAGATACATCAAGATTGTTTATGAAGACCGCTACGTCATCGTGGTTGAAAAGAACGTGGGCATCCTCAGTATGGCTGCCGGACATTCTACGCTCAACGTAAAGACCGTACTGGATGATTACTTCCACAAGACCCGACAGAACTGTCAGGCTCACGTAGTTCACCGTCTTGACCGTGACACTTCGGGATTGATGATTTACGCCAAGGACAAGCAGACCGAGCTTGCGCTGGAGGATGACTGGCACCACAACGTATACGACCGCCGATACGTTGCCCTGGTTTCCGGAGAGATGGAGGAAGACGAGGGAACCGTTGCCAACTGGTTGAAGGACAACAAGGCATATATTACTTATGCCAGCGAAACAGACAATGGCGGCAAATATGCAGTAACCCACTTTCATACATTGCAGCGCACTACCGAGCATTCCCTGGTAGAATATAAGCTGGAGACGGGTAGAAAGAACCAGATTCGTGTACATACAGCAGATATGGGCCATCCTATCTGTGGCGACATCAAGTACGGAAACGGTGATGACCCATGCGGCCGTCTTTGCCTGCATGCTTATGTGCTCTGCTTCTATCATCCGGTGACTCATCAGCCAATGGAGTTTGAAACTCCAATTCCTAATGAGTTCATCAGAGCAATGAAGGAAGACAATAAGCCTTATGATGCTGGCAATAAGCCAAATCATGCAAACCGCAAACCATTCAGAAAGGAGGGACGCAATGGATAATTTCCTTTATTATGCTTTTGCGCTAGTAGTCCTGGTGGTAGGCCTGTTTATTCTGAAAAAGGTAGCCACCTGCATGATTAAAATGGCAGTAGGCGTCATCATGATTGCCGTTCTCTTTGCTATTTACTGGCTTTATCTGTCGTAAAGCAACGGGTGTTTCATGCCTTGTCCAACAGCATGGAGAGATAGACAAAAATACGTCCCGACGTAGTCTCAACTGCGTCCCGACGTAGCAACCTCTACGTCCCGACGTAGTTCCGGCTGCGTCGCCACGTATTTTCAGCTCCATCGGCAGCTGGCAGATGAGCAGTATCCTTCTTCCACAAAAAGTGATAAAGTCACTCGTCACTCGTCACTTTTTGTTTTTTTTCTCTTTTTCCAAAAGTAGGTTGATAAGCCTTAAGAATAAAAGATT
>USQD01000117.1 GCA_900556795.1 uncultured Prevotella sp.
ATAGAGTATTAAAAATATTAAGAGATATGAGTGACAGATTATTTATTTTCGACACAACCCTTCGCGATGGCGAGCAGGTTCCTGGATGCCAGTTGAACACTGTTGAGAAAATTCAGGTGGCTAAGGCACTGGAACAGTTGGGCGTTGATGTCATTGAGGCGGGTTTCCCTATTTCAAGCCCGGGCGACTTCAATTCGGTGGTGGAGATTTCCAAGGCGGTTACATGGCCTACCATCTGTGCGCTGACACGTGCTGTGGAGAAGGATATTGATTGCGCTGCCGAGGCTCTGCAGTATGCCAAGCACAAGAGAATCCATACGGGTATCGGTACCAGCGATAGCCATATTAAATATAAGTTCAATTCCAACCGCGAGGAAATCATCGAGCGTGCCGTGGCTGCTGTCAAGTATGCCAAAAAATATGTAGAGGATGTGGAGTTCTACGCGGAGGATGCAGGTCGTACCGATAATGAATATCTGGCTCGCGTGGTAGAGGCTGTCATCAAGGCAGGTGCTACTGTTGTCAACATTCCTGATACCACCGGTTACTGTCTGCCAGATGAGTATGGTGCCAAAATCAAGTATCTGATGGATCATGTGGATGGCATCGAGAATGCATGCATCTCTACTCACTGCCACAACGATCTCGGTATGGCTACTGCCAATACCCTGCAGGGTGTATTGAATGGCGCCCGCCAGGTGGAGGTTACCATCAATGGTATCGGTGAGCGTGCGGGTAATACATCGCTCGAGGAGATTGCCATGATTCTGAAGTGCCACAAGAATATCAATATTGATACCAACATCAATACCACCAAGATTGTTCCTATGTCTCGCATGGTGAGCAGCCTGATGAACATGCCTGTTCAGCCTAACAAGGCGATTGTGGGTCGCAATGCCTTCGCTCATTCTTCCGGTATCCACCAGGATGGCGTGCTGAAGAACGTTCAGACTTATGAAATCATCGACCCTAAGGATGTGGGATTGGATGATAACGCTATCGTATTGACAGCCCGTTCGGGTCGTGCAGCCTTGAAGTATCGCCTCCACGTTAACGGCGTGAATGTAGATGACGAGGAGAAGCTCGACAAGATCTACAAGAAATTCCTCCAGTTGGCTGACAAGAAGAAGGAAGTTACCGACGAGGATGTACTGATGCTCGCTGGTGCTGATTCTGCCGATAAGCATGGTGTTCAGCTCGACTGGTTGCAGGTTACCACCGGCAAGGGCGTGAAGAGCGTGGCAAGTATCGGCTTGAACATCGCAGGTCAGAAGTTCGAGGCTGCTTCATCTGGCAATGGTCCTGTGGACGCTGCCATCCGTGCCCTCAAGAAGGTCATCACCAAGGAGATGAACCTCAAGGAGTTCACTATCCAGGCGATTGACAAGGGTTCAGACGATGTGGGTAAGGTTCACATGCAGGTGGAGTACGATGGTCATGTATATTATGGCTTCGGCGCAGATACCGATATCGTGACAGCTTCTGTTGAGGCTTACATCGACTGTATCAACAAGTTCAAGGTAAGATAAAATTAATTCAGATAAATATATAACAAACAGGATATTATGAATACATTATTCGACAAGATTTGGGACAAGCACGTTGTCCAGATTGTTCCGGACGGTCCTACACAGCTTTACATCGACCGTCTCTACTGTCACGAAGTAACATCACCTCAGGCATTCGCTGGTATGCGAGCACGCGGACTCAAGATGTTCCGTCCAGACCAGATTTTCTGTATGCCTGACCACAATACACCAACCCACGATCAGGATAAGCCAATCGAGGATCCTATCTCAAAGAAGCAGGTAGATACCTTGGCAAAGAACACTGCTGATTTCGGCGTAACTCACTTTGCCATGAACACCAAGGATAATGGTATCATCCACGTAGTAGGTCCTGAAAAGGGTCTTTCTCTTCCTGGTATGACCATCGTTTGTGGTGACTCTCATACATCTACCCATGGTGCTATGGGTGCCGTAGCCTTCGGTATCGGTACTTCTGAGGTAGAGATGGTGATGGCTTCACAATGTATTCTCCAGAGCAAGCCAAAGTCTATGCGCATCAGCATCAACGGCAAGCTCGGCAAGGGTGTTACCGCCAAGGATGTAGCTCTTTATCTGATGAGCCAGCTCACTACATCCGGTGCTACCGGTTACTTCGTTGAGTACAGTGGCGATGTAGTGAAAGATATGTCTATGGAAGGTCGTCTCACCCTCTGCAACCTCTCCATCGAGATGGGTGCCCGTGGCGGTTTCGTAGCTCCTGATGAGACCACATTCGAGTACATCAAGGGTCGCGAATATGCACCTAAGGGTGAAGAGTGGGACAAGGCTGTGGCTTACTGGAAGACCTTGAAGAGTGGCGATGATGCTGTATTCGACAAGGAGTTGACTTTCGAGGCAAAGGATATCGAACCACGTATCACCTATGGTACCAACCCAGGTATGGGTATCGGCATCACCGAAAGCATCCCAACGCTCGATGAGATTCCAGAGGAAGAGCAGGCTGGTTTCAAGAAGAGCCTGAACTATATGGGCTTCCAGCCAGGCGAGAAACTCGAGGGTCATCCTATCGATTATGTATTCCTGGGCGCATGTACCAACGGTCGTATTGAAGACTTCCGTGCCTTCGCTTCATTGGTTAAAGGAAAGAAGAAGGCAGACGGCGTAACTGCTTGGCTTGTACCAGGTTCTTGGTTGGTTGATAAACAAATACGTGAAGAGGGAATTGATAAGATTGTTGAGGCAGCCGGCTTCGAAATTCGTCAGCCTGGATGCTCTGCCTGCTTGGCAATGAACGATGATAAGATTCCTGCAGGCAAGTACTCAGTAAGTACATCCAACCGTAACTTCGAGGGTCGTCAGGGACCTGGTTCCCGCACCATCCTTGCCAGTCCATACGTAGCAGCTGCAGCCGCTATCACTGGTAAGATTACCGACCCAAGAGAGTTTATGTAAATAGTGATTAATGATTAGTGATTAGTGATTAGTTGGGCTTCGCCTTATAACTGTCAATCACGATCCAATCAAGTAAACACTAAACATTAAAAATTAAACATTACAACAACGATGAAACAGAAATTCAATGTAATTACATCAAGCTGCATTCCTCTTCCATTGGAGAATGTAGATACAGACCAGATCATACCAGCCCGTTTCCTCAAGGCCATCGATAAAGAGGGTATGGGCGACAACCTCTTCCGCGACTGGCGCTATAATGCCGACGGAACACCAAAGCCAGACTTCGTGATGAACGACCCATCATATAGTGGTGTCATCCTCGTAGCAGGCAAGAACTTCGGTTCTGGTTCTTCCCGTGAGCACGCTGCCTGGGCCATCGCAGGCGCTGGCTTCCGTGTAGTCATCAGCTCTTTCTTCGCTGATATCCACAAGAACAACGAGTTGAATAACCTCGTATTGCCTGTTGTGGTAAGTGAGGAATTCCTGAAGGAACTCTTCGAGAGCATCGACAAGGATCACAAGACAGGGGTGAAGGTAGATCTTCCTAACCAGACCGTGACCAACCTTGCTACCGGCAAGAGCGAGCACTTCGAAATCAATGGCTACAAGAAGCACTGCCTCGAGAACGGTTTGGATGATGTAGACTTCCTCGTTCAGAACCGCGACAAGGTAGAGGCTTGGGAAGCTAAGAACAAGTAATCAAGTAATTATGAACGTTAACGCAAAGAGAGATAATTCTCGTATCAGGGAGATTGAGATCATGGACAGTACGCTGCGTGACGGCGAGCAGACCAATGGTGTCAGTTTTCTCCCTCACGAGAAATTGATGATAGCAAGAATGCTGTTGCACGATATCAATGTTGATCGCATTGAGGTGGCTTCAGCACGAGTTTCGGAAGGCGAAAAGGATGCTGTCGCTCGTATTTGCCGTTATGCCAAGACCATAGGTAAACTGGATTCCGTTGAGGTATTGGGATTCGTGGATAACAACAAGAGCGTGGATTGGATTGCCGAATGCGGCGGTCATGTCATCAACCTCTTGGCGAAGGGTAGCTACAAGCACTGCACCCAGCAGCTCAAGATGTCGCCTGAGGAGCATCTCGCTCACATCAAGCAGACCATCGACTATGCTTTGAGCAAGAATTTCACCGTAAATCTCTATCTGGAGGACTGGTCGAGCGGTATGCGCGACAGCCGTGACTATCTCTTCATGATGATGGACGAGCTGGTGAAACTGCCAATCAAGCGCTTCCTGCTTCCTGATACTTTGGGTATCTTGAACCCATTGCAGTGTGTGGAGTATATGCGCCAGATGGTTCGCCGTTATCCGAACTCTCACTTCGATTTCCATGCCCACAACGACTACGATTTGGCAGTAAGCAACTCGCTGGCAGCCGTATTGAGCGGTGCCAAGGGTCTTCACGTTACCGTGAATGGTTTGGGCGAGCGCTGCGGCAATGCGCCATTGGCGAGCGTTCAGGTGATTCTGAAGGATATGTTTGGGGCAAAGACCAATATCAAGGAAGACCGTCTGAACGATATTTCCCGATTGGTTGAAGGATACAGCGGCATCGCCGTGGCTCCGAATACCCCTGTGGTGGGCGATAACGTCTTCACTCAGGTTGCTGGTGTGCATGCCGATGGCGACAACAAGGACAAGCTTTATTGCAACGACCTTGTGCCTGAGCGTTTCGGAAGACATCGTGAGTATGCACTGGGCAAGAATTCCGGTAAGGCGAATATCGTACAGAACCTTAACGAGCTGGGCTTGGAGTTGACGCCGGAGCAGACCAAGGCTGTGACCAAGCGTATCACCGAACTCGGCGACCGCAAGGAGCTGGTAACCCAGGACGACCTGCCATACATCGTGAGCGATGTGCTGAAGCATAGCACACCTGAGGATAAGGTAAAACTGGTCAGTTACATGGTGTCCACTTCTTATGGTTTGAAGCCTATCGCCAGCGTGAAGGTAGAAATAGAGGGTAAGGAGTATGAAGACCGTAGCTCTGGTGATGGTCAGTATGATGCCTTCGTCAAGGCGCTTCGCAACATCTACAAGGTGAAGTTAGGCAAGACCTTCCCTACGCTCGACAACTATCAGGTAACCATTCCACCTGGTGGCCGTACCGATGCCCTCGTTCAGACCGTCATTACCTGGCGTGAAGGCGACCGTATCTGGCGTACCCGAGGTTTGGATGCCGACCAGACAGAGGCTGCTATCAAGGCAACGCTCAAGATGCTTAATATGTATGAGGCAGATAAGAGCGATGAACAGCCAGCATCGCCTCGAAATTTTGATATGGAATAAAAACAATTAAAAAATCAGATAAGATGAAATTAAACATTGCAGTTCTCGCCGGTGATGGTATCGGACCAGAGATTATGAAGCAGGGCGTAGCAGTTATGCAGGCCATTGCAGAGAAGTTCAACCACGAGTTTACTTACAATGAGGCTATCTGCGGTGCTCACGCTATCGACGAGGTAGGTGATCCATTCCCAGAGGAGACCTTCAAGACTTGTATGGATGCTGACGCAGTGCTCTTTGCAGCCGTTGGTGACCCACGTTTCGACAACAACCCTACAGCCAAGGTTCGTCCTGAGCAGGGCTTGCTCGCTATGCGTAAGAAGTTGGGTCTCTTCGCCAATGTTCGCCCAGTAGCCACATTCGATTGCCTGCTCCACAAGTCACCATTGAAGGATGAACTCCTGAAGGGTGCTGACTTCGTAGTTATCCGCGAGTTGACTGGCGGTATGTACTTCGGTGAGAAGTATCAGGATAACGATAAGGCATACGATACAGATATCTATACCCGTCCTGAGATTGAGCGCATTCTGAAGGTTGCTTTCGAGTTTGCCATGAAGCGCAACAAGCACCTGACAGTGGTAGATAAGGCAAACGTATTGGCATCTTCTCGTCTCTGGCGTCAGATTGCCAAGGAGATGGAGCCACAGTATCCTGAGGTAAACACCGATTATATGTTCATCGATAACGCTTCTATGCGCGTATTGACTGAGCCTACATTCTTCGATGTTATCGTTACAGAGAATACCTTCGGTGATATCCTTACCGATGAGACCTCTTGCATCACCGGTTCTATGGGCTTGCAGCCATCTAGCTCTCTCGGTGAGCACACACCATTGTTCGAGCCTGTTCACGGTTCATGGCCACAGGCAGCTGGCAAGAACCTGGCTAACCCAGTAGCTCAGATTCTTTCTGCAGCCATGTTGCTCGAGCACTTCGGTTTGAACGAGGAGGGCGCCTTGATCCGCAAGGCAGTAGATGCTTCTCTTGATGCTAATGTCCGCACTCCTGAGATTCAGGTAGAGGGTGGTGCACATTATGGCACTACAGAGGTTGGCGCATGGATCGTTAACTGGATCAAGAATGCATAAGTATTAAATGTGAATAATCATATCAAGGGCCTTATGGGGAAATCGTTCCTTCCATAAGGCTTTTTTATTTTGGTAATTGTTGTTTTTTATCTTGATAGTAGTCATATTTTCCTTTTTTTT
>USQD01000118.1 GCA_900556795.1 uncultured Prevotella sp.
GACTGGAGTTCAGACGTGTGCTCTTCCGATCTATATTTGTAACTTTGCAGCTCGAAACCAATATGGTATATATTGAATTATGTGTAATATAGAGTCTTATAAGATTGATTTGAAAGCTTTACCTCAGGGGGTGACAAATCTGGAGTTTAAGCTAGATGATGAATACTTTCAGGCAATAGATGCTCCTGATATTCAGAGAGGCGAGTTGCAGAGTAGTCTGTCCATCAACAGGACGGACGATTTCTACGAACTCAATTTTCACACAGAGGGAGTGGTACACATACCATGCGACATCTGTCTGGACGATATGGATCAAGACATAGAAACCGATGACAGACTCGTCGTTAAGTTTGGAGACGAATACTCAGAAGAAGATGACCTCGTGATTGTGGCCGAGAACGAAGGAATACTCGATATCTCGTGGTTCATCTATGAATTTATAGACCTCAACATTCCCATCAAGCATGTGCATGCACCTGGAAAATGCAACCCTGCTATGATTGAAATGCTACAGCAGCATTCTGCCGCCCGAAGCGGTGAGGAAGAAGAGGAAACTGTAGATCCACGCTGGGCAGCTCTATTAAAATTAAAAAAGTAAAATTCAAAAATTAAAACATTTAAAAAATTATGGCACATCCTAAAAGAAGACAGTCAAAGACACGTACACTTAAGAGAAGAACTCATGATAAGGCAGTAGCTCCTACATTGGCAGTTTGCCCTAACTGTGGTGCATACTATGTATACCACACTGTTTGCCCTACTTGCGGTTACTATCGTGGTAAGGTTGCAATCGTTAAGGAAGCAGCTGAATAATGGGTAAAATCAATGCTGTAATCACTGGTGTAGGTGGATACGTGCCTGACTATATCCTCAACAACGAGGAGTTGTCACGCATGGTTGATACTACAGATGAGTGGATTACCACCCGTGTGGGTATCAAGGAAAGACGTATCCTCACTGAGGAAGGTCTCGGAACCAGCTATTTGGCTCGTAAAGCTGCTAAGCAGTTGATTCAGAAGACTGGCGTAGATCCAGACACAATCGATGCTTTGATTGTGACTACCACCACACCAGACTACAAGTTCCCTTCTACAGCATCTATCGTCCTCGGTAAGCTCGGACTCAAGAATGCTTTTGCATTCGACTTCTCTGCAGCTTGCTGTGGGTTCTTGTACACTCTCGATGTTGCAGCCAGCATGATTCAGAGTGGCAGATACAAGAAAATCATCGTTATCGGTGCTGATAAGATGTCTTCACTCGTTGACTACACCGACCGTGCTACCTGCGTACTCTTCGGAGATGGTGCCGGTGCAGTACTCGTAGAGGCAACTGAGGAAGAGAACGTAGGTGTACAGAACTCATACCTTCGTACCGATGGACAAGGCTTGCCTTTCCTCCACATGAAGGCTGGTGGTTCTGTCTGCCCTCCTTCACACTTCACCGTAGATCATCGTCTGCATTATCTTTATCAGGAAGGTCGCACAGTGTTCCGTTACGCAGTAACTGACATGAGTAACGACGTCTTGAAGATTATGGATATGAATAATCTGAAGGCTGATGATGTGAACTGGGTGATTCCTCACGAGGCAAATCTTCGTATTATCGAAGCGGTTACCAAGCGTGCAGGAATTCCACTTGACAAGGTAGTAGTAAACATCGACCATTATGGAAATACGAGCGCCGCTACGATTCCATTGGCACTTTGGGATGCTGAGAGCAATCTCAAGAAGGGCGACAACGTTATCTTCACAGCATTCGGTGCAGGCTTCGTTCACGGAGCTTCATTCTATAAGTGGGCTTACGATGGTGCTGCATACGGCAAGTAAGACAAAAGAAAAATAGGATAGAATAATTATCTATATAACAAGGAAACGCATCTTTCTTATTTCATCTCTTTATATGAATAAGCAAGGATGCGTTTCTTTAGCTTAAAATCATTTTATTATATGCATAAAGCAGGTTTCGTTAATATTGTAGGTAACCCTAATGTGGGTAAGAGTACGCTGATGAATCAATTGGTAGGTGAACGTATCAGTATCGCTACCTTCAAGGCGCAGACCACCCGTCATCGTATCATGGGTATTGTGAATACCGATGATATGCAAATTGTGTTTTCTGATACCCCTGGTGTCTTGAAGCCAAACTACAAGATGCAGGAGATGATGCTCGCTTTCTCGGAGAGTGCACTGGCTGATGCCGATGTCTTGCTTTATGTCACCGATGTCATCGAGAATCCGGAGAAGAACATCGACTTCCTCGAAAAGGTAAAGAAGATGAGAATACCGGTGCTCCTGCTCATCAATAAGATTGACCAGAGCGACCCGAAGAAACTGGGTGATATCGTGGAGAAGTGGCATTCGCTCCTGCCGAATGCAGAGATTCTTCCAATCTCTGCGAAAAACAAGTTTGGTGTGGATATGCTTCTCAAGCGTATTAAGGAGCTATTACCAGAGTCGCCTGCGTTCTTCGACAAGGATCAGCTGACGGACAAGCCGGCCCGCTTCTTCGTATCTGAAATTATCCGAGAAAAGATACTCCTCTATTATGATAAGGAGATTCCTTATGCTGTAGAGGTGAGAGTGGAGCGGTTTAAGGAAGATGATACCCGCATCCACATCAATGCCGTCATCTACGTGGAGCGTGATTCCCAGAAGGGCATCATCATCGGTCACCAGGGGGTGGCGCTTAAGAAGGTGAATACGGAAAGCCGAAAGGCTCTAGAGAAGTTCTTCGGAAAGAAGATTTTCTTGGAAACCTTTGTGAAGGTGGATAAAGACTGGCGCAGTTCACAGCGTGAACTTGATGCCTTCGGATATAACCCTGAATAGAAATGAGGGTTGACTCTCGCCAGAGGGGCGAGGGCCGGAGCAAGGTCAGCTTCGGCAAATTATTAACTTGGATGCAGAGACCACATCCTTGAATACCTCCTCAAAGGAAGGAGGGTGAATGACTTATTATGGCAAATTTAGTAGCAATCGTAGGTCGCCCTAATGTGGGTAAATCTACTTTATTCAATCGTTTGACTCAATCTCGCCGCGCTATCGTGAGCGATACAGCAGGTACTACCCGCGACCGTCAGTATGGTAAGTGTAGCTGGAACGGAAGAGAATTCTCAGTCGTGGATACCGGTGGTTGGGTCGTTAAATCAGATGACATTTTCGAGGATGCTATCCGCAAGCAAGTGTTGGTAGCTACCGAGGAGGCAGACCTGGTTCTCTTCCTGGTAGACGTGAACACCGGTTTGACCGACTGGGATGAGGACGTAGCCCTGATCTTGCGTCGTGCCAAACTGCCTGTTATCCTTGTGGCAAACAAGGTGGATAACAGCGCTGAATACTATCAGGCTGCCGAATTCTATAAATTGGGATTAGGCGACCCTCAGTGCATCAGTGCTGCAACAGGTGGTGGAACGGGTGACTTGCTCGACATCATATTAGACAAACTGCAGGACAATCCTGAGGAAGCTATCGAGGAAGATATCCCTCGTTTCGCTGTAGTGGGTCGTCCTAATGCTGGTAAGAGTAGCATCATCAACGCCTTCATTGGTGAGGACAGAAACATCGTTACCGAGATAGCCGGTACTACCCGTGACAGTATCTATACCCGTTACGACAAGTTCGGCTTCGACTTCTATCTGGTTGATACAGCCGGTATCCGTCGTAAAAACAAGGTGAGCGAGGACTTGGAGTTCTATTCCGTGATGCGCTCCATCCGTGCCATCGAGAACAGTGATGTCTGCATTCTGATGCTCGATGCAACCCGTGGTATCGAGACCCAGGATATGAATATCTTCCAGTTGATTCAGAAGAACAACAAGAGTCTGGTGGTAGTAGTGAACAAGTGGGACCTGGTAGAGGAGAAGAACCAGAAGGTGATTGATACCTTTGAGAATGCCATCCGCAATCGTATGGCTCCATTCGTGGATTTCCCTATCATCTTTGCTTCTGCATTGACCAAGCAGCGCATCTTCCGTGTATTGGAAACAGCCAAGGAGGTTTACCAGAACCGCAAGATTCATATCGGTACTTCCAAGCTTAATGAGGTGATGTTGCCTATCATCGAGGCTTATCCTCCTCAGAGCGTGAAGGGTAAGTACATCAAGATTAAGTACTGCACCCAGTTGCCTAACACCACGATTCCATCGTTCGTGTTCTATGCCAACTTGCCACAGTATGTAAAGGAGAACTATCGCCGCTTCCTGGAGAACAAGATTCGTGACAACTGGTCATTGCATGGTTGTCCAATCAATGTTTTCATTCGTCAGAAGTAGGGGGAAGTGAAGAGTGAAGAATGAAGTGTGAAGAATCAAGATGAAGAAACTTTTGATTTTTATGATGATAAGTATGGGGTTGGGACTTTCTTCCTGCAAGGAGGAGCGTCCTGACCCTTCTTACTTTGCCGGTATCGCCGCAAAGGGTTATTATGACCTACTTTTAGAGGGTAAGTATGAGGAGTATGTTGCAGGCTTCCACCAGCCTTATCGTATACCTAAGGGTTATCACGACCAGTTGTTGCTGAATGCCCAGATGTATGTGGAGCAACAGCAGGACGAGCATAAGGGAATGAGCAAAGTTGATATCCTGAGTGCCAAGGCTGATACCGCCCGTCATGTAGCTGATGTCTTTTTGCAGATAGCTTACGGTGACAGTACAAAGGAACAGATTATTGTACCGTTGGTAGAGGTAAATGGAGAATGGAAAATGAGATAAATTGATATCAGATAGTTTATGAAAAAAGCTCTTGGCCGGTTAGGCTAAGAGCTTTTTTCATAAGGGACATTCTTATTTGTTATTTTTTCATTTCCACTTCCTTGACCTTGCGGAAGAGGTCAGAAGCAAAGACGAGATCATTTAGTTTTTCATTGGTAGAAGTCATCACCTGATCTTTGTTTCCTTGCCATTCTTTCTGACCTTTATAAATGAAACAGATATTCTCACCTATTCCCATTACTGAATTCATGTCGTGGGTATTGATGATAGTTGTCATGTTAAACTCCTTGGTAATGCCTGAGAGAAGTTCATCGATGACGAGTGAAGTCTTAGGGTCAAGACCCGAGTTAGGCTCATCACAGAAAAGATATTTGGGATTCATGACAATGGCACGGGCTATGGCTACACGTTTCTGCATGCCACCCGAAATTTCTCCAGGGTATTTCTGCTGTGCCTCTATCAGATTCACGCGGTCAAGGCATTCCTGTGCTCGCTTTACGCGTTCCTTATAGTTAAGATTAGAAAACATGTCCAATGGAAACATCACGTTCTCCAATACATTGAGGGAATCGAAAAGAGCTGCACTCTGGAAAATCATTCCCATCTCTCTACGCATCAATACCTTCTCTTTCTTACTCATGCGTACAAAGTCGCGACCATCGTAGAGCACCTGTCCGCTGGTTGGGTCCAGGAGTCCTACGAGGTTCTTCATCAAGACAGTCTTTCCTGAACCGCTCTGGCCGATAATCAGATTGGTCTTGCCCGTTTCAAACTGTACGCTGATATTATCGAGTACGGTCTTGTCACCGAATGATTTCGTAAGATTTTTAACTTCTATCATGATTATGAAAGGATTTGAGTGAGAAATACGTCAGAGAAGAGAATCAGTACGCTGGAACTGACAACAGCATCGGTTGAGGATTTACCTACTTCAACCGAACCGCCCTCAACGGTATATCCGAAGTAAGATGAAACGCTCGAAATGATGAATGCGAAGAAGAGACTCTTGATGATACTCATCCATACAAACCATTGGTTGAAGGAATGCTGAAGACCCAGGGTAAGATCATCCGGGGGCAGGATATGTCCGATATACGCAGTGCCATATGCTCCGATGATACCCATTCCGGAACTGAAGATAACCAGGAACGGCATGATGGTAACCAAGCCGAGAATCTTTGGCAGGATGAGATAGCATGCCGAGTTGACACCCATGATGTCGAGTGCATCTATCTGCTGGGTTACACGCATGGTACCCAACTCAGATGCGATATTCGATCCTACCTTTCCGGCAAGAATCAGACACATGATGCTGGAAGAGAATTCGAGGAGCATGATTTCACGAGTAGTGTAGCCCGATACCCATCGAGGCATCCAGGGACTCTGGATGTTGAGCTTCATCTGGATACAGATTACTGCACCGATGAAGAACGAGATGAGGAGAACAATACCGATGGAATCGACACCCAGTTGCTGCATTTCCTTGATATATTGTTTGAGGAACATACGCATACGCTCAGGACGAGAGAATGAGCGCCCCATCAATATCAGATATTTACCGAAGGTGGTAAGCCATTTTTCTATTATCATGTTAATCAATTATGCTTATGATGGCTCAATTATCCAAGAAAAGAGCCATTTCTTATTAAATTATGGTGCAAAATTAACCAAAATCCTCTAAAAAACTGCAATATTGTGAATAGTTTTTGAATTTA
>USQD01000119.1 GCA_900556795.1 uncultured Prevotella sp.
AATATTAAATAGGTGGTATGAGAAAACAAATGCTTTTTTTGGCAGCCTTACTTTTGATAAGTTTGGGTGCTATTGCCCAGAAGAAAACAAAGGCTTCTAGTGGTAAACAGTTTCAGGTGTATGCTGTTGGATTCTACAATCAGGAGAATCTCTTTGATACCTGTCATGATGCGGGTAAGAATGATTATGAATATTTGCCGGCAAAGGGATGGAATGGTATGAAGTATACCAGCAAATTGAAGAATATGTCCAGAGCCCTTGCTGATATGGGTACTGATGTGCTGCCTAACGTGGGATGTGCATTCATTGGTCTTGCCGAGGTTGAAAATGCCAATGTCTTGAAAGATCTTACAGCTCAGCCTCCTTTGAAGGCTCGCAATATGCAATTCTGTCATGTTGAGGGTCCTGATAAGCGTGGTATTGACTGTGCATTGCTTTATAATCCTGCACTTTTCACTGTCAAGAATGTAAAGTTGGTTCCTTACGTCCAGGAATTGGCAAAGGATTCTGCATATAAGACTCGTGGATTCCTTACCGTACGTGGTGAAATGGGTGGCGATGATGTGGCAGTCATTGTATGTCACTGGCCTAGCCGTTTTTCTGTTTCGTTCTATCGTGAGAGTGGCGCTCGTCAAACTAAAGTAGTTAAGGATTCCCTGCTTCGCTTAAATCCAGAGATGAAGGTCTTTGTGATGGGTGATATGAACGATGATCCGACAAATGTGAGTATGCACAAGGTGTTGAAAGCAAAGGCCGAAATCTCTGAGGTTGGTCCTGATGATATGTACAATCCATGGTATAATATCCTGGCTAAGGAAGGTAAGGGTACATTGTTCTATAATGGCTCTTGGAACCTTTTCGACCAGATTGTGCTTTCGCCAAGTCTTTTGAATAAGG
Organism: uncultured Prevotella sp.; assembly: GCA_900556795.1. GTDB lineage: Bacteria > Bacteroidota > Bacteroidia > Bacteroidales > Bacteroidaceae > Prevotella. Next base: position 898 of record USQD01000119.1, read on the forward strand.
ACTCGAAGAACAAGGATTATAGTAGCTTGAAGTATTGGAAGCACCACGTGTTCCGTAGAGATTATCTGATTCAGCAGGAAGGACAGTACAAGGGAGCTCCTCTGCGTACCAAAGCTGGTGGCAGATGGCTCAACGGTTACAGCGATCACTTGCCTGTAGTTTTATATCTGGTGAAGGAGAAAAAGTAAAATGGTTGAAGAACATCCTTTTGAACCATGGTTACCGGGCAATGCCAAGTTGCTGATGCTCGGTACCTTTCCACCCGCAGAGAAGCGATGGTGCATGCCTTGGTATTATCCTAATTTCCAGAACGATATGTGGAGAATATTCGGGCTGATTTATTTCGAAGATAAATTCCATTTCGTAGATGTGGAACACAAGACTTATAGGCTGGATGCCATCAAGGATTTTCTGAAAGAAAAAGGAGTGGCTATCTATGATACCGCCCAACGGGTGATTCGAACCAAGAATACGGCTTCAGATAAAGACTTGCAAATAGTGCAGCCTTCTGATCTGGATGGTATGCTTGCCAGATTACCCGAATGTAAGGCGGTTCTTACGGCAGGACAGCTTGCCACCAAGGTATTTACTGACCACTTTGGTATTCGTTCGCTTCCTAAAATGGGAGAATTTATTGAGTTTACTGTCGGAACTCGTCAGCTTAGGCTTTATCGCATGCCGTCCAGTTCCAGGGCTTATCCGATGGCGGTGGAGAAAAAGGCTGAGTATTATCGCAAAATGTTTGAAGAAATCTTATAGAAAATGGAAAAGATAGATAAGGTAACGGTGATAGGTATTGCTGGAGGTACTGGTTCTGGCAAGACAACAGTAGTAAAGAAACTCGTAGAAGTGCTGCCGCCACATTATGTAGCAGTGGTGCCGCTCGACTCTTATTATAATGACACCTCGCATATGACGGAAGAGGAACGCCATCAAATTAATTTCGACCATCCATCGGCTTTCGACTGGAAACTCTTGCATCAGCAGCTTGCTGATTTGCGTGCAGGCAAGGCTATAGAGCAGCCTACCTACAGTTATATCAAATGCAATCGTGAACTGGAGACGATTCATGTTGAACCAAAGCCGGTAGTGATAATTGAGGGTATCATGACCTTGGTAGATAAGAAATTGCGCAGTTTGATGGACCTGAAGGTATTTGTTGATACCGATGCTGATGAACGGTTGATTCGTAATATTCAGCGTGATACGATAGATCGAGGTAGAACGGTATCAATGGTCGTAGACCGTTATCTCAAAGTGCTCAAGCCTATGCACGAGCAGTTTATCGAGCCAACCAAGCGTTATGCAGATATCATCATCCCGCAGGGAGGTGAGAATGAAAAGGGTATCAGTATCCTTTGTCGCTATGTAGAGGGACTCGTAGAAAAATAATAAAAATAGCCTCGCAAGTTTAGATACTTGTGAGGCTATTTTGTTTTCTATTCAATAAAAGTAACTTCTTCGTTTTTGGTACTGGTAGAATCTGAGTCTACTACGATGTTGTTCTTTTGGTTGTTCTTTCTCTGCCAGTTACGTCGGTTGTTCGAAATTTTAAAGGTATTGGCACATTCCACCACACCGTATACCAACATGGCCCAACCGATGATGAGTAATGGGGCTGAGGCTAAGGCGGAAGGCTTGATGATAGCCAGTATACCCAGGAGCAGAAGAGCTGATGGCATCAGCCAGTAGATGATACCCACACGCCCCATCTTGGCAGCTGTTGCCAAATTTGCCATTTGAGTGATGGCACCTAGAATCAGAATTGCCGAAATGATAAACATCAGCCATGAGATGAATACATTGGGCATCAAGGCTAAAATTATGCCGAGAATCAGGCTGCCCAAACCGACAATAGGGAATTTTGGGGTGGTTCCGATAATCTGTTTGCCGTTAGCATCAGAAAGCATCTGTCCTTGCATCTTCTCTGCTGTTCGCTTAGCGCTGAAGTATGTGATAAGAGAGATGACTCCAGATAGGAAAAACAACACACCGATAGCGATGGTAATCCATGTAACTGTCTGTTCGCGATATTGGATGAGTAAAACACCAATGATGATGGCACAGACGGCACGAAACAAAGAGCTATGTACTACTTTCATAATTATCTTTTTTAAAATGATTTTGCAATGTCATATTAATCTTTATGCAAAAATACGAAAGAAAATCGAGAAAGCATGTTTTTTATGATTTATTTAACGCAAATTATTCCTTATTTTCGTCAATTATGAGTAATTTTGTAAGCAAAAACTATAAGCTATGACAAAGTTATATCTTGTGCGCCATGGTGAGACTGTAGATAATGCTGCTCAAATCATGCAAGGTCAAACACCGGGCAAGTTGAATGCGAAAGGTATTGAACAAGCCGAGGAAGTTGCAGGGAAGATGGTAAACGAACATATCGATGTCTTCGTTTCCAGTGATCTGTATCGTAGTATACAGACCTGTGAGATTATTGCCCGTCCTCATATCGAAGCTCTCTCTTTGACAGGCAATCTGACAGATGAGGAGCTTGATGCTCATATCGTTACCACTCCATTGCTGAGAGAGCGGGATTGGGGAGACTTTACTGGCAAGTTCATTCCTTCCTTACCTAAGGACCCAAAGGATTGGCCAGATAATATAGAAACATTGGAAAGGATGAAGTCAAGAGCGCAGAATTTTCTAACTTGGCTCAAGGTTACTTATCCCGATAAGACTATTCTGGCAGTAGGACATGGCATCATCAACAAGGCTGTACAGAGTGTTTATTTCAAACGCCCGATGAATCAGATAGAGAAAATGGCTAATGCCGAAGTCCGGGTTTTGGTGTTGTAAAGAGAAAACATAAGATAAAGGAAAACATGTATCCCGAAGAGAAGACATGTTATACTGAGATAACTAACAATATAATTTATAAGATATAAGAAACTATGGGAAAGATAGCTCTTATCACAGGTGCAACAAGTGGAATAGGTGAAGGTTGCGCTCGCCGCTTTGCAAGAGGTGGTTATAATCTGATTATCACTGGTAGAAATACCGGCAAGTTGGAAATCCTTAAAAAGGAATTAGAGGCAGAAGGCACTGAAGTCTTGGCTTTAGCTTTCGATGTCCGTAATCGTGAGGCAGCAAAGAAGGCTGTAGATTATATTCCTGATGCATGGCGCAATATTGATGTGCTGATCAATAATGCAGGATTGGCTCGTGGTCTGGAACCGGAGTATGAAGGTGATTTTGAGGATTGGGATCAGATGATTGATACCAATATCAAGGGACTTCTTACCATGACTCGCCTGATTGTGCCTGGCATGATTAAACGTAATCATGGTCATATCATCAATATTGGTAGTGTGGCAGGAGATGCAGCTTATGCTGGAGGCAATGTTTATTGTGCCACCAAGGCTGCCGTTAAAGCTATCTCTGATGGGTTGCGTATTGATGTGGCACATACCAAGGTGCGTGTAACCAATGTGAAACCTGGATTGGTAGAAACCAATTTCTCTAATGTCCGTTTCCATGGTGATAATGCGCGAGCTGACCAGGTTTATCGTGGTATTACTCCTCTGAATGGTGATGATGTGGCTGATGTGGCTTACTATGCAGCTTCTGCTCCTGAACATGTGCAGATAGCAGAGGTGCTGGTTCTTGCTACGCATCAGGCAAACGGAACGGTTATCCATAGAGAAAGATAAAGAGTTAAGGATATAGAATGTAAAAGAGGGTAGTAAGGTTGTGAATAAAACCTTACTACCCTCTTTTACATTATTATATAATAATATGGCAGAGACGGTTGATGTCGCTCTCAAAAGTCTCGCGATTCTTTGCCTTTGCTCTCATGCCCGATTTATAGTTGTAGATGGTCTGGGTGGAATAATACAGCAGGGTGGCTATCTCCTGGCTGTCGGTTACGCCTAGTCGCATCAATGCATAGATACGGATTTCCGTGGTCAGGGTGTGGGTAGTAGGAAGTTCCAGCTGGCATTCTGGCAACAGGAGCTTGTTCAACTCCGTCACGAAACCGGGATACAGTTCCATGAACGCCTTGTCAAAGCGGTTATAGAACATCTGTGACTCCTCCTCTTCCATCTTGTGGGTGTTGAGGGTTTTCAGCAGGTCGGCAGTCTGGTTAGCCTTGATCTTTCGGCTCACCAGTTTACGATAGTCGGACAACTTGCTGATATATGCAGCACTGATGTCCATGAAGAGTCGCATGTAGGTCTCTCGCTTGATGTTTGTTTCTATCAGCTGTTGGTTCAGCTGGGTGAGCTGTGCGTTCATTTCTTTCTGCTTCTCGTTCTGCTCTTCTATCTCCTGCTTGTTTTTCTTCAGCTTGTTCTTCTGTCGGTTGTTGACGAAGGAGAGAATGAGGATGATGATGAGTGCTACGCTAACACCGATGAGGCCGAAGAGGAAACGGGTACGTGATTTCTCGGCTGCCTGCTGGTTGGCAGAAGCAATGACTGGGAGGATATTGGAAATCTCTATCATGCGCAGTCGGTTGTTGAAGAACTGGGCGTCTTCCATCGTGTGCTGGATGTATTTGGCTGCTCTCTTACTGTTGCTTGCATCCTTTTTAAAAAGAAAGTAGGCAAGTTTCTGCAGGGCTACCGTTTCCTTGAGCTGGCATAGGCCATCACTCACAGATGCTTCCACGAGATATTTCTCGTAGAGATCGCAGTTACCTGTAAGTTTGTAATATCTGGCGACACCGTATGCCGACATGGCATGGATGCGTGATTTGGCTGGAGACATCTTCACTGCCTTCATGAAATGGTAGAGCGACTGCTTGCTGGTAGGCTCATCCAAATAGATGTTTTCGCCTAGCAGATAATTGTAGTAGGCGGTGTTTCTTCTATCTTCCTTGAAATTCTGGAGTAATAGACCCATGAAATGCTTTTTCTGGTCACGGAATTCTTTTGCGTAATCAGAGTTTTGGGCGTATGATTCCCAGTAATTATAGATCCAGGCAAAGGTGAAGTAATAGTATAACTTCAGCTTGTAGGGCATCGTGTCGGGATGGAGTGATTCGAGCAGAGCTTCAGCTTTGCCATAGAATCCCCTTACCGAGAGTACTGACGCCCGGTTAATCTGGTTGAGAGTTATATAATAGGTATCGTTGACCTTCTTTGCCAACTCCAGTCCACGCTGCATGTAAGCGTATGCCGAGTCGTAGCGGTAGGCGCTGTAGGCACGGTATATGCTGTCAAGGAAAAGGAGACGGGTCTTGTCATCTTCTGCATCAAAGGCTAGTTGTTTCAGATGTTTGAGCTCGTTTTCCTTGGTATCTTGATAATGCTTGTCGTTATCAATCATGTAGTCGATACGCTCCAGGAGCTTTTTCTCGTCGGTTTTGCTTTGAGCGAGCAGTGGCATCATAAGCGTAAGAAGTATTAGTAATAGTCTCATCTTCTGTTTATGTTTTGTAAATGACATAATTGTAGTCTCAAAAGGATAAAAATAGTCTATTTGTCGATTTTGTGTTGCAAAGATACAAATAAAAAATGGTATTATAGTATTTACTTTGATAAAAATGGTTAATTTTGTAA
>USQD01000120.1 GCA_900556795.1 uncultured Prevotella sp.
TTTTTCAAGCAGAAGACGGCATACGAGATTCCGAAACGTGACTGGAGTTCAGACGTGTGCTCTTCCGATCTTATGACCGTGACCGTGTACACGATAGCGACATCAAGAAGTTGCTCCAGTGGTACAACATCATGGCTAAGTACGGTATCACCGACTTCAAGGCTACTCTCTCTCCTACAGAGGGTGAGAATGTAGATGATCGTGCTGAGCAGGAGTAATTTCCCAAGGCGCTGATAGATAGAATATCATCAACATTGACATAAAACAAAAAAGTGAGCTTCTTCTGCAGAAGATAGCTCACTTTTTTCATATCTGAACGAAATAAGTTTAATCATTGATTGTATAAAGGAATCGCTTGATACTCTTCTTAGGAGTCTTCTCGAATTCCTCTTCGTGGATTCTGATTTCTGATACTTTGCTGTAGGCAGGTATCATGGAATTGAGTTCCTGGCGGTTCTGCTCCATGATGTCGGCAAGTTCGTTGTTGCCGAGGTTGAGAGTCTGAGCCTCGTCATAATCCGGGTGAACCAGAGCGATGAGCTTATCACCCTTCTGTACCACTACGCTTTCAGCCACAAGAGCCAGGGAATTGAGCTTGTCTTCAATTTCCTCCGGATAGATATTCTGGCCGCTTGCTCCGAGAAGCATGTTCTTGCTGCGTCCCTTGATGAATACGTTGCCGTCACCATCCATGGTGCCGAGGTCGCCGGTATGATACCATCCGTTCTCATCGATGGTCTGCTTGGTTGCTTCCTCGTTCTTGTAATAGCCCAACATCACGTTAGGACCCTTAGCCAGAATCTCTCCTGGTACATTCTCTGGGTCTGGACTGTCGATGCGAACCATCATGTGGAGAGCTGCCTTGCCGCAGGAACCCGGTACGAAGTTCTTGTAATCCTCGTAACAGATGATAGGTGCACACTCGGTAGCACCATATCCTACGGTATATCTGAAACCTACACCATGGAGGAAGTTTTCTACTTCCTTGTTGAAGGCAGCACCACCTATAATCACCTCATAGAAGTTTCCACCGAAGGCATTGCTTACCTGGTCGCAGATTTTCTCCTTCACCTTCTTGCTGATGACAGGCATGTGGAGTAGCATACGCATGCGGTTATTCTGTATCTTTGGGAACACCTTCTTGCGGATAATCTTCTCGATAACCAGTGGCACTGCAATGATGACTGCTGGTTTGATGCGTCCAAATGCCTCAGCGATGATGGCTGGGCTAGGGATGCGGGTGAGATAGAAGATGTGGCAACCCTTGATGAACTCGAAGATGAATTCGAACGCCATGCCATACATGTGGGCCATCGGTAAGATGCTGATGATAGAATCTCCCGGCTTAATCTTCTTACCCAATACATTCTCTGCAAAATCGGCATTGCCCCAAAGGGCACGGTATGGAATCATCACACCCTTAGAGAAACCGGTGGTTCCGCTGGTATAGTTGATCATTGCCAGCTCCTCAGGATCCTGATCCTTGTAATAATTGACGTGATTCTTACGGAAGTACTTAGGGTACTTGATACCGAACATCTCATTGAGGTGTTCGCGGGCATAAGTCAACTTATCCGTACGAGATACAACAAGCGAATAATCTGGTATGTAGATGATGCCTTCGAGTCCTGGCATCTTGGTAGCATCTACCTGTGTAGCTACTACATCGCCAACGAAGAGCAACTTGGCATCGCTGTGATTCACGATGTTGTGTATCTGGTCTGGCATGAACTCATGCAGGATAGGCACAGCAATGGCACCATAGGTGAGGGTGGCGAGGAAAGCTACAGCCCAGTTGGCACTGTTGCGACCGCAAAGAGCAATCTTGTCGCCCTTTACCACGCCTGAATTCTCGAACATGATGTGTAGTTTCTCTATTTTACGTGCTACATCATGGTACTGCAAGGTAGCTCCCTTGTAGTCGGTAAGAGCATCCATGTCCCAATGGTCTACGATACTCTTCTCAATAAGTGCATTAAAGCTTGGTATCTCCATATTTATTGTGTTTTGATACAATTATCTATTATATTACGTCTTGATACAAATATCTTTTAATTGATTTTTTGGCAGTCTTCTCGAATTCTGTGTCGTGCAACTGGATACGTGAGATATGGGCGAAGCTTGGCATCTGCTGGTTCAGTTCCTTTCGGTTCTCTTCCATAATGTTAATCAGGTCTTCATCGGTGAATCCGAGATTGCTTACTTCCTCCATGTCCGGGTGAACCAGGGCTACGAGCTTGTCATTGCTTTGCAGTACGATGCTCTCGTTTACCATTGCCAGGGAATTGAGTTTGTCCTCTATTTCTTCCGGATAGATATTCTGACCGTTAGGACCGAGCAGCATGTTCTTGCTGCGCCCTCTAACAAAGAAATGACCGTCTGCACTCATCGTTGCCAGGTCGCCTGTGTGGAACCAGCCGTCTTGGTCAAGAACCGCATCTGTTGCTTCCTGATTCTTATAGTATCCCTTCATCACATTGATGCCCCTGCAAACCAGTTCTCCTGCTACATTCTCAGGATCATCGCTCAATACCTTTACCTCCATGTGCTTTACGGCAACACCGCAGCTGCCTGATACGTAGTTGTCCTGATGGGCAAAGGTGATGAGCGGTGCTGTCTCTGTTGTGCCGTATCCCATAGCTATAGGGAATCCGATGCTGACAAAGAAGTTCTCTATCTCCTTGTTGAGTGGTGCTCCCCCAACTACTACCTCGTATGGGCGCTCACCAAATTTACGCAGCACGAATTCGCGAACCTTCTCCTTGATGCGCTTGTTGATGACAGGCATGTTCATCAGGAGTTTTGCGCGGTTGGTCTGGATATGTGGGAACACTTCCTTTCTTACTATCTTATCCACAACGAGAGGCACAGCGAAGATGATATCCGGCTTAATCTCTGTAAACGCTTCTGCGATGAGTGTAGGACTCGGCAGTCGGGTCAGGAAGAAGATATGGTTGCCCGCAATGATATTGAAGATGAATTCTGTCATGAGACCATACATGTGAGCCATTGGAAGGGTAGAGAGAATTTTGCAATTCTTACCAATCTTAGGCTGTACTGAATCGATGAGATAATCAAGATTACCCCAAAGTGCTCTATATGGCAGCATCACACCTTTTGAGAAACCTGTTGTTCCACTGGTGTAATTGATCATCGCCAACTCCTCCGGGTCGTCAACGTGATATTTTACATGCTCTGCTCTGAAGTATTTCGGATACTTGTGACCAAACATCTCGTTGAGGTGTTCACGGGCATAAGTAAGTTTTTCAGAGCGTGATATGACGAGTGAATTATCGGGTAGGTGGATGATTCCTTCCAGAGATGGCATTTCATCTGGAGTAATCTCTGTAGCTACCACATCGCCTACGAATAGGAGCTTGCTCTCACTGTGATTCACGATATTGTGAATCTGTTCAGGCTTAAATTCGTTCTGTATAGGTACGACAATAGCTCCGTATGTGATAATGGCCAAAAAGGCTACTGCCCACTGACTACTATTTCTACCACATACGGCTATCTTGTCACCCTTCTTAACATCGCTGTTCTCGAACAGGATGTGAAGTTTCTCAATCTTTCTTGCAACATCATGATACTGGAGTGTGGCTCCCTTGTAATCGGTAAGCGCATCCAGGTTCCAATTCTTGATGATGCTTCTCTCAATATACGAGTTAAAACTTGGTATTGAATTCATTGCACAATTTACAAAATTTTGTGCAAAGATACTGAAAATACTGCACATCGCAAAAAAAAATGTGCATTATTTTCGTGCCGGAGGCAAAATAATGCAAAAACTAGGTAAAATAGTGAAGTTTTTATCCCATTATTGCTATAAATAGACAGCAATAATGGGATAAAATGATTTATTCATATCTCATCGACTTAGCTGGATGGATATGGGAAATGAGATAACTTGGTGCTACAAGCATGAAGACGCTGATAAGCAAGGTGGCTACATTCAATGCCAGAATGAACAGCCAGTTAAACTCTATCGGTACGGTACTTACATAGTAAGTCTGTGCATCAAGCTTCACCAAGCCTGTCAGATTCTGTATTGTCAACAGACCTAGGCCGATGATGTTACCCAATATCATTCCCTTGCCGATGATGAATACGGCAAACCAGAGGAAGGTATGGCGGATAGTTTTGTTACGGGCACCCAGTGCCTTCATCACTCCAATCATCGATGTGCGCTCCAGAATAATGATAAGCAGACCGCTGATCATTGTTACACCGGCTACCACTACCATCAATCCGAGAATAATCCATACGTTCAGGTCCATCAGACTGAGCCACTGGAAGATGTTCGGGTTCAAATCCTTGATGGTGGCACTGCTGTAGGTTTCTCCGTAATGGTCTACGGTACGGTTCACCTTATTTATTATATAGTCTTCCGTTTCATTGAGCTTGTCGAAATCATTGACCGTCAGCTCCGCTCCGCTGGTCTGGTCGTCTTCCCAGCCATTCAGCTTCACGGCTGTGTAGAGGTCGGTATAGACCATGATTTCGTCATACTTCTTCAGGTTGGTCTCATAGATACCCTTGATGGTGAATCTACGCATTCTTACTCCGTTGTTGTCGATGAAGTAGGCAAAGATTCGCTCTCCGTTCTTCAGTTTCAGCTTGTCTGCCATCAACTTGGAAATGAGAATCTGGTTGTGGCTTGCCTTGTCATCAAACTTCGGAATGCTTCCTTCTACCATGTTCTGATGGATAAAGGTAGAGTCGAAATCAGGTCCTACGCCCTTGAGAACAACTCCCAGAAAGTCGTTGTCCGTCTTGAGGATACCTTCTTTCATGGCGAATTTCTGCACATGTTTGACGCCTGGTATCTTCTTCAGGACGTTTACCATTGAGTCGTTCATCACCACCGGGTATTGGTTCTGCTGTTGCAGTGTCAGGAAGTCGGCTACCTGTATATGGCTTCCGAATCCTATCACCTTGTCACGGATGGTATGTTTGAATCCCAGTACTACGCATACAGACATAATCATGATAGCGAGACCGATGGCAACACCCGCAGTGGCTATATGAATAGCAGGGCGAGAAACTTTACGTTTGTCGCCCTGATCGCTATATAATCTCTTTGCTATAAACAGAGGAAAATTCATATTTATTTTGAACTTTGAACTTTGATCTTTGAACTTTATGATTAGTGAAGCTGTTGTATTCTTCACTCTTTGTTCTTCACTTCCTTATAGTCCGTCATCCTCCACTCTTCCCGGGTAGGCTTCAAGAGCTTTGGCAAGAACGGTCAATGCACGATTCAGGTCATCCTTCTTCAAAACGTAAGCCATACGTACCTGATTACGACCTGCACCTGGAGTGGTATAGAAACCAGAAGCAGGAGCCATCATCACGGTTTCGCCCTCATATTCGAATTCTTCCAGACACCAGCGGCAGAACTTATCCGAATCATCGATAGGCAATTTGGCTACGGTATAGAAGGCACCCATAGGGATAGGAGAGTATACGCCAGGAATACGGTTGAGTCCGTCAATCAGACATTTACGGCGCTCAACGTACTCATCATATACGTCACGGTAGTACTCTTCAGGTGCATCGAGAGAAGCCTCGGCTACTATCTGACCAATCAGTGGAGGAGAAAGACGAGCCTGACAGAACTTCATCACAGCCTTGCGGATTTCTGCATTCTTGGTAATCAGAGCACCTACACGGATACCACACTCGCTGTATCGCTTGGATACAGAGTCGATAAGTACTGTGTTCTGCTCTATGCCTTCCAGATGCATCGCACTGATATAAGGACTGCCTGTATAGATATATTCACGATATACCTCGTCAGAGAAGAGGTAAAGATCATACTTCTTCACCAGGTCGCGAATCTGGTTCATCTCACGGCGTGTATAGAGGTAACCTGTTGGGTTGTTCGGATTGCAGATCAGGATGGCACGTGTGCGCTCATTGATCAGCTCCTCAAACTTCTCTACCTTAGGCAATGAGAAACCTTCCTCGATGGTGGTAGCGATGGTACGGATCTTGGCACCTGCAGAAATGGCGAATGCCATATAGTTGGCGTAAGCTGGTTCTGGTACAATAATCTCATCTCCTGGGTTCAAGCAACTCATGAAAGAGAAGAGTACAGCTTCAGAACCTCCCGATGTGATAATGATATCATCGGCAGTTACGTTGATATTGAATTTCTTGTAATAGTCTACTAGCTTCTCACGATAACTGAGATAGCCCTGGCTTGGAGAATACTCCAGGATGGTGCGGTCAATGTGCTTCAAGGCATCGAGACCACACTGAGGAGTAGGCAGGTCTGGCTGACCGATATTGAGGTGATACACCTTAACTCCACGTTTCTTTGCTGCGGCAGCCAAAGGAGCCAACTTTCTGATTGGTGACTCTGGCATTTCGATACCGCGTACTGAAATTTCAGGCATCTTATTTCTTTCT
>USQD01000121.1 GCA_900556795.1 uncultured Prevotella sp.
TCATTATGTTATTTGTTACCTTATTCTGTTAATATTCAATTATTTATAAAAACAGAGAATAAGGTGGAGCACGGGTAGATTTTACCCCCTTCGCCCTGTACAAGCAAGGAGAGCAGAAGGCACGGCGAGGGGAGAGATGGAGCACGGCGATGGCAATCCAAACCACGAGGGATGGAGCCAGATAAGGAGTGCTTTGCAATTGGCAAAGCACACAGTCGTGCATGGTATTCTGCAGGGCTGTCAGATGCCCGTCGTGATGAACATGATGGGCACAATCGGCACAATAGAAATCAGCATGAGTTACCTGCGCTTCACCATGATGGTGAAACGTAACGGCAAGCAGCATCGGCAGGTAAACCAATAGCAGCAGCCAGGAAATCCTGATTCTCTTATGCGTTATCCACTGCATTTAACTATATTTATTTTCTGCAATTATCTACAGTCTTCTGATTTTTCCGTTTGCAAAGTTAATCATTTCTTCCTAAAATGCTGCATTTCCCAATTATTTTTGTACTTTTGCAACAAAATTTTTAAAAATAAGCGTACCCGATTCCAGGGGGATGTTGTATTATGAACAAAGTAGAATTATAAAAACAAGAAAATGATGAAAAGAACGACTTCCCTTTTACTGTGTCTTGTCTTGAGCATTTCCCTATTTGCTCAAAGCAGAGGTGTGACCTTACAGGTGCATAACGAAACGCTTACTTCCGTATTGAAGAAGATTGAAAAGGCGGGCGAGAAGAATATCCTCTTTGCCTATCAGGCTACCGACCAATATCGCGTTACTGCCAATATCCAGGCTAAGCGACAGAAGGAAGCCCTGGAGATGGTGCTGCAAGGGAAACCTTTCTCCTTCGTAGAGCACAATACCTATTTTGCCGTTCAATATACGGGCAAGACAGCCCAGGTGGAACAGATCAAGGGCAGGGTGGTGGATGAGCACCAGCAGCCTCTGCCTTTTGCCAACGTGGTGTTGATTTCCTCCGTCAGCAAGGCTTATGTGGCAGGTTGTGTAACGGCGGAGGATGGAAGCTTCGTGCTTCCTTATGCCGATAAGGATGTGATGCTGAAGGTTTCGTTTGTGGGCTATAAGTCGCAGACCCTGGCCTGCAAGCCTACCATGCACATCGGTCTGCATCCCGACACCCAGCAGCTGCAGGCGGTAACCATCAAGAGTACCCGCCCCAATGTGGTGTATAAGGACGGTGCCTTCTCTACCCTGGTATCAGGTACCATCCTGGGCGAACTAGGCTCTGCCGAAGATATGATCAGCCAGTTGCCCTTCGTTTCGGGCGAAGCGGGCAGTTGGGAGATTATCGGTCGTGGAGCGCCCGAGATTTATCTCAACGGCAGGAAACTGGAGAATCTGAACGAACTCAAGCGATTGAGTGCCAAGGATATTCTGAAGGCAGAAATCGTTACCGTTCCCGGAGCACAGTATGGCTCCAAGACCAATGCCGTAATCCGTCTGCGTGCCGTTCGCAAGCGCGGACAGGGCTTGAGCGGAAGCCTTTATTCTGAATATTCCCAGGGCCGTTATTCGCCTCATACTTATGATGATGTGCAGTTGAACTATCGCACGGGCGGACTCGATATCTTCGGCGAAGTGGGAGTGGGAGTGGATCGCTCCCACACCACCGCCCATTCCGAAACCCAGCTCCATACCACTAGCGAGTGGGAATTCAACAGCCGCAGAACCACGAATGCCAATAGTGGAGATATTCTCCTGAACACGGGATTCAACTATGAGATTTCCGAGCAGCAATCGCTGGGTATGCGCTATGAAACAACCAATATGATAGGCAACAACTACACCCACAGCTGGGGAGCTACCGATGTGTGGGAGGATGGTAAACTGACGGAAAGCATGGGCGTAGATCTGTTTTCGAAAAGCAAGCCTCATTGGTCGCATAGCGTGAACGCCTATTATAATGGCGATTTCGGCAAATGGAACATCAATTTCAATGGCGACTTCTATAATAAGGTGAGCCAGAGCACCCAGACGGCTATAAACGACGGACAGCTGGATGCGGAATCAGAAAGCAAGGTGAGGAGTAATCTCTATGCTGCCAAGCTGGTGGTGTCGGGACCATTGTGGAAGGGTAGGCTTTCCTTCGGAACGGAAGAGATGTTTACCAACCGCCGCAACGACTTCACCCAGAGCGGCTTTTCTGCCGATGCCTTCAACCACATCCGCCAGTCTATCTATGCCGGATTCTTGCAGTATTATCTGAACATAGGGCGCATGAATTATGGTGCCGGTTTGCGATACGAATATCAGAAGACCGATTATTACGAGAAGGATGTGCTGCAGGCAGAACAGAGTCCCAGCTACAGGGATTGGATTCCCTTCCTATCCATCGGCTACAGCAAGGAGAATCTGAATCTTTCCTTCTCCTATCGTCTGAACAAGTACAGTCCTATCTACTCCATGCTTCAGAGCAGCATCGATTACGACAGCAAGTACGAGTACAAGTCGGGTGACCCTCATCTCAAGCCTCAGAAGCAGCACAGCTTCAACCTGTCGGGCAATTACAAGTGGCTGTCGTTCATGGCCTACTACAATTATGTGCTCGACATGTACATGACCTGGTACAAGCCTTACGACGAGGTGAATCATCCTAGTGTGCTTTTGCAGACGATGGCCACGGTGCCTCATTCCTACTATTGTGGAGCCAATCTCCGTGTGGCGCCTTCGTTTGGAATCTGGTATCCTAACCTCATGGTGAGTGTCTTATACAATCATCAGAATGTAGATCATCTCAATATTCCCGAGTTTGGCAGCCAGCCTCAGTTTACATTCAGCATGAACAACAATCTGAGGCTTCCCCACCGGTGGTTCATGAATCTTTCGGGCAATGTCAGCACGAGAGCGGCGATGGGAATCGGAATAAAGAAATGTATGGGCAACATGCAGTTCCAGGTTTCCAAGAATTTCATGAAGAATGATGCCCTCAAGGTGATGTTTGTATTGCGAGACCTCTTGCATACAGGATATTATTATTTCGAGGCAAACGGCACGCAGTCGCATCGCACGTTTACCCGATACGCAGATAATCAGAAAGTTGCCATCAATGTGAGATACACATTCAATGCAACGAGAAATAAATATAAAGGTAGTGGCGCAGGACAGAGCGAAAGACAACGACTTTAAGCAGCTATTCCTGGAAATGTATCCTCGATTGGTGCGTTATGCCGTGTCCCTTTTGGGAGACGGCAACGAGGCCCGTGACATTGTGGGAGATGTTTTCGAGAAGGCGTGGAACCAATTCTCCTCCTTGCAGATGGAAACAAGGAGGAGCTGGCTCTACGCATCGGTGAGAAATGCCTGCCTCAACTGGCTCAAGCACCAGCAGGTGGAACAGACCAACGTAGAGGCGCTGATAGAGGCCACCCGGTATGATATGAGTACCCGGTATGAGGAGCACGAGCGCCTGCTGCAACAGGCGGAGCGGATAGCGAGGGAGCTGAAGGAACCCACCTGCACGATTCTCCGCCTCTGCTATTTCGAGCATCTCACCTATCAGCAGGCAGCCGACAGGCTGGGCATCAGTCCCAACACCGTTAAGAAGCATATTTCCAAGGCACTCGCCACCTTGCGCGAGCGAATGAAGTATCCAAACATAGAGAATTAGGAGGAAAAATCATGAATAAGAATCAAGATCAAGAACTGGATTATAGAATGGATTCTGTATCAGAAAATGTTTCTGAGAATGCTTCTGAGAAAGTTTCAGAAAATGTTTCTGATGCCCGGCTTTCCCAGATTTTCGGGGAAGCCTTGGGCGATGAGCCTTCGAAGGAAGAAACGCTGGCGGCTTGGGAAGCTTTCGAGAAGAAGCATATTTCTTCTGAGAAGGAACATCTACAGAAGGCAGCAGATGAATTGTCTGAGAAAAAAATAGATAAAGCTCGAATCCTGACTTGGATTACGGCATCTGTTGCTGTAGCGGCAAGCCTATTCCTTTTTATTTTCCGTTCATCTCAGGAGATTTCTCAGCCTACGGAGTTCTCCATGGAACTTTTCTCGGAGGTCACTTCTCCCAAGCAGGTAGAGCAGACCCTGAGCAATGGCTATTGCGTGGTTTCTACCCCGGCAGCAACCACCACCTTGGTAACGCTGAGCGATGGCACCAGGGTGATGCTCAACGCCAATTCTACGCTCGAATATCCTGCATCTTTCGATGATGCAGAAGTCCGGGAAGTCCGTCTGAAGGGCGAGGCTCATTTCGAGGTAACCAAGAACCCTCATCGTCCTTTCGTGGTAAAGGCGGGCGAGATGCAGACGCAGGTATTAGGTACCATATTCGATGTGAAAGCCTATCGCAAGGATGCCCCTAAGGTAACCCTGATGCAGGGCAAGGTGAAGGTGAGCAATGCCGATACTGAGGTGGAAATGCGCCCGGGGCAGACTGCTACGCTCCAGGCGGATAAGATAGTGGTGTCTAAGGCTTCCTCTTCAGCCTCCGATTGGCTGGAAGGCGATTTCGATATGGATCAGGTTACGCTGGCAGAGGCGATGAGCGACATCGGAGCCTGGTACAACAAGACCGTAGTCTTCCAATCCCAGGCGAATATGGATAAGCTCATCCATTTCCGCTTCTCCCGCAGGGCAAGTCTGCAGGAAATCATCACGGCGCTGAACGAGATGGGTGTGGCAAAAGTCAGAATAGAAAAGGGCAAGATCATGGTGCTTTAAGCCATGGTCTTGCCCCTTTTCCTATTCCATCTCCCATATCGGCATAACCTCAATCCTTATTCCGTCTCGTTCGAAGGTCTCTCGTTGGGAGAAAGTGATGATTTTTCCCTGTTTGCAGCCTGTAACGGAGGAGGCAGCTATCAAGCCTCCTATCTCTCGTTCAACGTTATCATCATTCAATGTCCAGCAGACTTGTATCAGCTCAGCTACACGCTCGCCCTTTTTCACAACGAAGTCGCATTCCTTCGATTCATAGAAGTAGAATATCCCGTCCTCTTCTCCAAGTGTTCTCTCTAAGTTGAGATAAACAATATTCTCCAAAGCCTTGCCTGCATCTTCGCTCTCAGGCAATAATACGGCATTGCGCAGGGCAATGTCAGCCACATAATACTTGGCAGGAGCAGAACGCTGTTTTACCATCGACTTATCGTATTTTTCCACTTTGCGAAACATGAAAATGTTGCAAGCATAGTCGAGCCACAGATAGAGGGAATCCTTGGAGACCTTTAAGCCTTGCGATTTCAAGTCGTTATAAATATTGTTCACGCTAGTCGGCTTCGTGAGATTGTTCATCACACGCTTTAAGAAATAACGCACCACCGAAGGAGAAGCTCCGATATGATAATGCTCCACCATATCCCTGAAGAGCATGGTGTTGAAGTAAGACTGCAGGATTTTTACTTTTTCCATCTTGCTTTTTTCGAGAACAACCTCTGGAAAACCGCCCTCCTCGCAATAACCGCGGAAGGAGACCGCCATCTTTGCCTTTCCTGCTTCGCTAAATGGATTTGCCTTGGTGCCTTTGAACGCCAAATATTCCTTGAAACTCAAAGGATACTCGCGATATTCGTCAGGCCATCCTCGCAAAGCGGAAGCCATTTCTTCTGAAAGCATCTTGGCTGTGCTACCTGTTACATAGATATGCTTGCAATAATTCTTATACACTCGGAGAACAAAGAGTTCCCAGCCCTCTATGAGTTGTATCTCATCAAAAAACATATAAACATCCTTAAGCGATGTATCAGGATACATTTCTCGATAAGCTTGCAGCAATTCATCGAAGTTTTCGGGCGACATAGAAAGAAAACGTTCATCGTCGAAGCCTACATAGAGGATGCGCTCTTTTGGAATTCCTTGTTGTAGCAGGCGATTAATCGTAAGTCCCAATAATGATGACTTTCCGCAACGGCGAATGCCAGTAACAGTCACGATGCGGTTTCCATCCAACGGAAGTTGGGTGCTTCTCTCTTGCAAGGCAAAAGGTAATTCCTCTTGGTGCAAGGATATGATTGACTGAAATGTGCTGCGTAGTTCCATTTGTGTACCTTCTTTATTACTGATTATTTTATTGTTAATATGTAGATACCTACACTCGGTTGCAAAGATACAAACTTTCCTTCTAAAAAGGAAAGAAATCGGCAATTATTTCCTTTTCAAAAGGAAAGTTTCTGTTTTTATCTAAAATCTCTTTTTGCTCTTTAAAGCTCTAGTTGTTGTCTTGTAGTAGCCATTTCCAGATAGGTACTACCTCTATCGTATAGCCATCTGCCATTATTTGGGTCTGGTAATCACGGGTGATGATGTAGCCGTGATAGCCTGGAAAGGCTTTCTTTTGATAATTTGCTTGTCCAAGATCGGAAGAGCGTCGTGTAGGGAAAGAGTGTAGATCTCGGTGGTCGCCGTAT
>USQD01000122.1 GCA_900556795.1 uncultured Prevotella sp.
CCAAAGCTGTTCACCACCTCGCTCTTAGGATAGTTCTCCTGAGAGAAGATGTCATCGTAGCCATTGGTCTGGAAGAAAGCCTTCATATTGTCATACTGTGCCTCGTGAGTCATGAAAAACATGTTCTCGTAGCCATACTTCTTCAACACCGTGGCAATACCCTTGCGGCGTGGAGTTACCGTTCCCTTCATCAGGTTTCGGAACATGAGAGCAGGGAAGCTGTAGAGCGTAGCCGTCATGCCATGGTTGGTATGGATGCCGGCACTATAAAAGTGGGTGAACGCCAGGGAATGATGATAGAGCGAATCGAGCGTTGGGGTGAGCGGCTGCTGATTGCCGAAAGTACCCAGAAGGTTTGCCGACATAGACTCCATCAATATCACCACCACGTTAGGATGATTCTTCTTCATCACCAGGGAATCATTCACCACCTCACGTTTCAGAATATTCGTGCTATCCACCTTTCCCGTAATACCGAGCCACTGGCGGGTATTCGTAATAGCCTCAGCGTATGGCATGAGATGCAGTTCCTTATTCTCCTTGCGCATATCATCGAGCGCAGAAGTAAGGAGATTGAATGCCGGATTGATGCCGAGCTGGTTGAGGAAGGAATCCTCGCAATAATAAGCCTGGCTCACCTTGATAGGGTTATAGCCCATTCTGCCACGGATGCCGAAGAGGCAGGCGCCTATCA
Source organism: uncultured Prevotella sp. (assembly GCA_900556795.1). GTDB lineage: Bacteria > Bacteroidota > Bacteroidia > Bacteroidales > Bacteroidaceae > Prevotella. Next base: position 695 of record USQD01000122.1, read on the forward strand.
TCACCGCAGAAATAAGGAAACGACTTGCCACCAGCACCAGGTGCATATTGTCCTTTGGCAACAGGAAAAGCCCCTCGAAGTAGCGGCGCAGACGGACGAGCGCATAGATAAACGCCCCCGTGAACACAAAATAGAGGGCGATATAGAGCCAATAGGAAGATTCCTGCAAGAGCATGCCCGATGTGGTAGCAACATAGCCGAACCACCCGAAGATGCTGGAATTGATGTTCTTGAAGAAATATTGGAAATAAGGGGTATTGGCTGCCGAAGGCATGAAGGCGATGGCAAACCATACCGCATACCAGATGTTGATGCCACGCAGCAAACGGCGATGACACCACCCCAGGCTGGCAGCAACAAGGAGCACAACCACAGGCAATACCGAAATATAACAAGCGATGACATTGTCAAACCATACACCCTTGACAAACGCCATCACCCTACTCGCCCCTGCATCCACTATCATGCCATGCAGGGCGATGAATTCCACCAATCTGAACAGAGTCATCACCAGCAATGCCAATACATGCACCGAAAGGAGATAACCCAAAGCCTTAAAATATCGTTTCATCTTTATTCTACTTTAGAAATCGGGTGCAAAGTTAATAATTATATCCCAATAAAAGCAAAAAATCCCACCTTATTCTATCTATAAACAAATAATTATATGTAACTTTGCAGCCAAAATCATATAATAAGACTTCGATAAGACATGAACATCAAGTACAACAAAGCCCTGTGGCTTATCACTATTCTAGCCATCGTGATGCTGATTCCATTCCTCGGACTCTCTGATTTCAATACCAAGGGAGAACCTCGCGAGGCAGTAGTTGCCTACACCATGCTGGAACATGGCAACTGGATATTGCCTATCAACAATGGAGGCGACATCCCTTACAAGCCACCTTTCTTCCACTGGTGCATCGCTTTCTTCAGCCTTTTCATCGGCCACGTAAACGAGTTCACCTCCCGTCTGCCATCCGCAGTATCGCTGGTATTGATGACCATCGGCGGCTTCGTGTTCTATGCCAAGCGCAAGGATACCCAGATCAGCCTCATCGCAGCCATCCTCACACTTACCGCTTTCGAAGTGCACCGTGCGGGAATCAACTGTCGTGTGGATATGGTGAACACCGCCTTCATGGTGGGAGCCATGTATCTGCTCTATCGCTGGTGGGAGAAAGGAAAGCACCAGCTGCCTTGGCTTGCCATCCTCTGCATGAGCGGTGCCACGCTGACCAAGGGTCCTGTGGGCATCATCCTGCCATGCTTCGTGATGGGTATATTCATGCTTACTCAACGGGAGAACTTCTGGGGCATCGTATGGCGCATGGCGCTAACCGCCCTGCTCTCGCTCATTATCCCATTCTGCTGGTACTATGCAGCCTATCTGCAAGGCGGCGACGAGTTCCTGCGTCTGGTGAAGGAAGAGAACATCGACCGATTCATGGGCAAGATGGCATACGAATCGCACGAGAACCCGGCGTGGTACAATCTGCTTACACTCGTGATGGGTTGGGCTCCTTATACCTTATTATTGCTGTTCTCGCTCTTCATCCTGCCATGGAAGAAGTTCTCGAAGACCCGATTCCTGGAGAATGCGAAGAAGGCTACTCCGCTGCAGGTGTTCACCTGGCTCGCCTTCCTCCTGGTGCTTTTCTTCTACTGCATCCCAAAGAGCAAACGCAGCGTCTATCTGCTGCCATGCTATCCGTTCATGGCTTATCTCATCGCCGAATACATCGTTTGGATGATGAAGAAAAAGATGGGAGCCATCAAGGTATATGCCGGCGTGATTGCCTCGCTGGCAGTTATCCTTGTGATTGCTACGCTTGTTATACGAGCAGGCGGCATACCAGATACCATTTTCCATGGCAAGCATGCAGCCGACAACATCGCCATGCTCCATGCAATAGGGGAATCTACTCATGGTATCCTATTCTACGTATGCTATATGTTTCTTATAATAGGGGCTTATCATATATTCAAGGCACTCAAGAAAAAAGAGACAAGCCAAATGATGAAATATACATTGGTGATGATTATCGCAATTTTCATCACACTCGACTCCACCCTGCAGCCTGCCGTGCTCAACACGAAGGCAGACAAGCATCTGGCGCCGGTTATCGAAAAGAAGTTTGATACCAGCAAGCTCTACTCTTATATGTCAGTAGATATGCTGCATTTCTTCAGCCTCAACTTCTATCTGGACGATAAGATCCAGCAGTTTGACAAGGTGCTGCCACAGGATGGCGTGCTGATGATTCCGGAGGAAGACATGCCAGACTTCAAAGAGAAATTCGGCAAGGACTATACCTTCCAGAAGGTTTGGGAAGTAAGGAGGCTCGTAGAATGGCACCATCCGGTAGGCTTCTATCAGTTTGTAAAGACAAGTGCCAACATCGCACAGAAGAAATAATCAATAATCAGATACAAAAAATAGCATCGGGATTCATCAACCCGATGCTATTTTTGTATCTATCAAATTTATAGTCTTCTTATTTTCTTTCTTCGATAAGATTATACTCTTTCTTCGATAAAGTATCGAGGGCGGCGCTTCACCTCGGTATAAATCTTGCCGATATAGACACCTGTGATGCCCACACCCGTGGTGATGATGCCACCGATAAACCACATGGAAACGAGCATGGAAGTCCAGCCCTGGATGGTCTTGCCCTGGAAATGCTCCACCAAGGCAAAGATAATCATGATGATTGCCACCAGAGTCATCGCCAGACCCAGGAAAGTGATAAACTTCAATGGTGCCACGGAGAACGAAGTGATGCCATCGATACTGAAACTCAGCATCTTGGTAAGCGGATACTTGCTCTCGCCTGCCTCGCGTGCCTTGCGGTCGTAATAGACGAATCCCTCACGGAAACCCAACTGTCGGACAATGGCCCTGAGGAAGAGGTTGCGCTCAGGATATTGCATCAATGCCTTGAGGGTACGGTTGGTCATCATTCGGAAGTCAGCATGATTCTGCACCGTATCCTTGTCCACACTCTGCATCAGCTTATAGAAGGCAAGAGCTGTGAATCGCTTAAAGAACGTATCGGTCTTACGTTCCTTTCTTACACCATAGATAATATCCTTGCCTTCCTGCACCTGCTGTACCATATCGATGATGACATTCTCATCATCCTGCAGGTCGGCATCGATACTAACCATTGCATCACAATGATCTATCGCAGCCTCCATACCAGCCCAAAGGGCATTTTGGTGTCCACGATTATGAGATAACTTGATGCCGTGTACATAATGATGTTGCTTGGCAGCATCCGAAATCATCTGCCAGGTACAGTCACGGCTACCGTCGTCGACAAGGAGCAACTCCATGTCGGCATCAGTCTTTACTTTTATTGTCTGTATAAGATTGCCGAGCACCTCTAAGGTCTTAGGCAACACGGCTTCCTCGTTATAACAAGGAATAACTATTAATATCTTCATCACTTCTCTTGTTTTCTTCGTTAGCATAGAGATACTTTACTCTTTTGCAAAAATACCCCGAAATTCTTATATACACAAATAAAACGCCAGTTTTTTCATTATCTTGCATCATATTACCCAAAAAGAATGAAAAGAAAAGCAGGAATATACAGCATTCTCACCATTTCCACTTCACCTGTATCTCCAGATCCATCTGACGCGAACCCGCTATTTCCTGCTTTCCAGAAGAGATGCGATTGCGATCAAAATAATCGGTTGTACCCAACTTGGCAATCACCAGCAGATGTTCGTTAATCTCCGAACGAGCTACCAGGGCATAACGGATGCCCTCACCATAAAAGCTTCCGAAACTCATCTGATAAAGCAATCCCGGCTCATAGACATAGATACGGCTGCTGTAATCCTGCGTATGGAAATAACCGAAACTACCCGATAGTCTCAACCATCGCCAAGTGGTTCCAAGATTCTCATTCAGCATATAGCCTCTGCTAATGGTACCTTTCTCGTTCTCCATCAGGCTAGCCTCTCTATTCACCGAGAAATCCATACTTGTCTTGGTAAACCATTTAGCAGTTTTAAGATTGGCATAAAGACGTAAGCGTCCGGTGGTTGTACCCGCCTTATCCTTATAACGGATTCTGCCACCTAACGCCAAACATCTGGAAGCCTGAAAGATGACACTTACCAGGTTATCCCAACTTTGCGTACTCTCCCTGGTCTGATACTTAGGCCAGACAAAATAGGCAAAATCACTATAGGCGGTGATATTCCAACGACTGGCAGGAGTCCAGGTAAACCCCAGATAGGCTCCGTTTTCATCCTGTACAGCACTCCCCTCGGAAAAACTGTTGCTGAAGAGCGAATAGTATCGGGCAGAATAGAAGCGCTGCAATGCCATCAACAGAAAATGATCAGTAAATTGATAAGAGATGGTATTCAGTGTAGCAATGGCACCACAATCGCCCGTAGCCGTCTCACCGGCAATATTCCAACGATGCGAGATATAGCCATAGTCTATACTGGCATTCCAGAATTGGTCGCCTACCGGCGAAAACCGCTTATAGAGCTGAGAAGTATTAGGAGTAAGCGGAAGAGAAAAGGAGGTATAGAAAGCCGTGGCTCCTGCATGCCAACCAGCATGATGATAATTGATATTACCTCCCACCAAGGTGTTGGAGGCAACATCCTGCTTTGCTATTTCGGAGGAAGTGCGATGCAGACCGGTCTTCAATATCGTCTTGATACCACCATTGGAAGACAGAGTGGCATCTATCTTGCGATAAGATACAAACCCCGTTATATCAAGTCCTTTCATCAAGGAATAGGTTGCAGCTGCTCCCTGCAGATAATTGGCTGAAGAACGTGAAGAATGTACACGGATAGTGCTCGGCATGGAACGTCCGAAGGAAGAAAGGATAGAGAGTTTGCCAAAACTGAAGTCGTTATTGAGTATCAGTCCCAATCCTTCATGCAGACGATATCTGCCAAGAGTGATATTCTTCCATCGCCCCAACTTCTTCAACTGTATATAAAAGGAATAAAAATCATAACCCAGACTGTTCTTACCAGATCCAAAAGGCTCACCGGCATCCTGGGCTCCCACGACTCCCATCTTCACATAGTCGCCATACCTGAACTGATAGCGAACGCCATGCTTGTACTTATAACCCAAGTAACCATCAGCACCCATCACATCGCCCTTACGTTCATAAAACGGCACTTTCAGCATTCCCATCACCTCATGCTTGCCATACTGGGCTATAGTCTTGATACCAGGATAATTCTGCCGTTTGACATCTGCAACATAAAAGAAATAATCCATCAGCTGCCGCTGATACCAACTGATGCTCGGAATCAAAGCTAATTCGGCCATACTCTTCATTCCTCCATAGCGATAAACGTATGCCTGAATATCTTCAACCTGTGAAGCCGTGAGAAAAGGCAGCTGTTCTAATTCTTCACGTGTAGCCACATTCAAGTTCATCGGATGCTGAGCCAATTCCTCCAGGTCTTCCTCATAATCTTCCCATAAAGTACTCTCGAAGTCTTCTGTCGCAGAGAGTTCCATAAGAAGCTGTTGCCAGGGTTGAGACGAAGGCGAGACAGGACTTATTTCAAGCGGGGCCACGCCGATTCCCGACTCGAAGTGGGTGTCGTAGGAATATTCCTCCACCATGTTCAGAGGAACGGTGCAGTGGGC
>USQD01000123.1 GCA_900556795.1 uncultured Prevotella sp.
GTTGCATCTTTCTTCCAGATGGCAGGAAGATAAGCTTCATTATTTACCAACTCATTATAGGCAGCCTCATCTAGTACTATTAGCTTGCGTGTAATTCCATCCTTTGTTCCAGCACCGTACAACCAATAATTAAAGGAAGAAGATGTATTTTTAATTTTGTCGCTTGGTGCCAACATTGTGACAGATGACAAATTCTCACAACCTCTGAACATTTTACAGTAGCAGGCTTCCGCTAATTCTATAGCAGACAATTTTGGGGCAGAGGTGAGACTTGTACAACCATTGAACATTTCATAATAGCAGTAATATGCTAATTTTTTAGCAGGCAATTCTGGGGCAGACACGAGACTTGTACAACCAGAGAACATGGTATTATAGCAGCAAAGCGCTAACGTTGTAGCAGGCAATTTTGGGGCAGACGTGAGACTTATACAACGATTGAACATACTATAATAGCAGTTAGATACTAATTTTGTAGCAGGCAATTCTGGGGCAGACGTGAGACTTGTACAACGAGAGAACATGTATTGATAGCAGTTATCAGCTAATGTTGTAGCAGGCAATTTTGGAGCAGAGGTTAATACACTGCAATTTTCGAACAAAGAACAGAATCTGGCATTTTGGGTATCTACTATATTATAGTTTCTCCAGTCCAGCAGCGTGCGGATGTCGCCTGTGCAAGCTACTTTCACATTTGGATTAGTAAATGTGATGGTTGAATATTGAAACCCATCAGACGCAGTTCCGTTATGGTTCGTGCCACGCAAGCGAAGGTCGCCATTTGTTCCACCGAAGGGAACTTCTGTGCCTGCCTCGACAGTTGTCCATTTGCCATTATTCACAGAATACTCAAGCCCTGAGATGGTGTAATATTTGGTTGTCATTTTGAAAGTCTGTGCTCCCTCTGCCGTAAAGGTGACATATGGGGTAGGGCATTCTTCTGTTTTACCTCCAGTAATATCCCCCGTAGTCCAATCTTTCACGGTAATACCGGAAACGGATACCTTGTTCTTACCCACGGTGAGCTGATAGGTGTAGCTCTTGCTGGCTTCGAGAGCAGGGATGCCGGCGAGCGTTTCTGTTGTTGCTTTGCTTGCTCCTTCTGCTACATCAAGAGAGATGAAGGTTGCGGAGTTTTGGGCTTCGCATGGCTTGATAAGGACATAGAACTTATTGTCGGTGTGCTTATACGCTTTTATACCACAGATGCTGAGGCTATTGACGTTATCAAGCGTAGCTCCGGCATACTGGTCTTTGAAGCCATCAATCTCTACTACCACTCTCGCCATCTTGCGCTCCATGATGAGAGAAAGTTGATTGCCTTTGGTATTGCTTTGCTTACCGCTATACGACATGAAATCGTTGGCAGCAAGCGAAGCCTCATCATATTCCTTAGGCAGGGTGACGTTGTCGAGGTTGCCATCGAACGAAGCAGGGTAGTAGGCGGTGAAAGTCATCTCATTGCTTTCCCATTTCAGGAACTTGCTGCCTTGCGGCTGCCATTCCGAGCCTACGAGCTGATAGGTTACGGCATCCTGGCCATCAGCCTGGACGCTAATCATATCACCTTCTTTGAATTTCTTCTGGTCAGCTTCAGTAGCACCCAGCGGATTGCTGCGGGTGAAGCCATTGGCAGATGCTTTACCTACCTCCGCAGTGATGCGCACAGCGTTAGGGTCGCTGTGGAATGCAGAGAGGAGGTCTTCTGACTCGGAGCAGGCTGACAGCGCCAGAATGGCTGCTGCGAGCCCCATCATTCGTTTCATTATTTTCATTGTTCTCATATTATTATTGTTTATAAAGCTTTTGCCCTTACAGGGCGCAAGGCTGATTGCGATGTATATGGCGTTCCGCCGGATTTGCAATCCGGCGTTAAAAAATGTCCTAACCTATTTAGGCTCTGCGGATTTGCAATCCGCAGCAAAGGAGTATGCTTTTCTTTTTATTGGGGGATTACAAATCCCCCGGTGTTTATAGGTCGAACCTTTTTTTACGGCGGATTTGAAATCCGCCGGGACGCCTGGCGGGTTTACGCTCTTGAAGACACCTAGGTACTTTGGGGCTTTCGCCGTCCTCGGGGTTAGCACCACACGCCCTGGGCTAGGAGCTTTTGCCCTTTCAGGGCGTGCAGCCAGGCGTCCCGCCGGATTTGCAATCCGGCGTTAAAGCGTGCTGCTTCTATGGCTTTTCTTCCAATTCCTTCTGCAATCGGATGATTTCGTCGCGATATTGTGCGGCTTGCATGAAGTCTAGGTCCTTGGCGGCTTGCTTCATCAGGGCGGTGGTATTGGCGATGCTCTTCTCCAATTCCTCCTTGCTCATGCTGCGGACGATAGGGTCGGCAACCATCGTGGTGCTGTCTGGTTCGATGTAAACTCGCTGTTTCGACCCATCTGCTCCCTGAATAGAGCGGAATGATGCAGAATTGATACCAGAACCTGCACCAGAAGCTTTTCCGGAACCGCTTCCATAACCACTTCCCAATCCATTTCCTGCCTCCTCCTTGCTCGTTGGCAATGCCGAGGTAATCGCCTTTTGAATCTGCTTCGGCGTAATGCCGTGGTCGGCATTATACTGCAGCTGGATGCTTCTTCTGCGGGCGGTTTCGTCGATGGTCTTCTGCATGCTATCTGTAATATTATCTGCATACATGATTACCTTGCCGTTCACGTTTCTTGCAGCACGACCCGCAGTCTGCGTCAACGAACGGTGACTGCGCAGGAATCCCTCTTTATCAGCATCCAGGATGGCTACAAGCGAAACTTCAGGAAGGTCGAGACCCTCACGGAGCAGGTTCACACCCACCAGTACATCATAAACGCCAGCTCGCAAATCGTTCATAATCTTTACTCGGTCCAGCGTAGCCACATCGCTATGGATATATGCTGCCTTCACATCATGGTTCAGCAGGAATTCCGTCAGCTCCTCTGCCATGCGCTTGGTCAGCGTAGTGATGAGCACTCGCTCATTGCGGTGCGTGCGGGTCAGGATTTCATCCAGCAGGTCATCTATCTGGTTCTCGCTCGGACGTACTTCAATCTCCGGATCCAGCAAGCCCGTAGGACGGATGAGCTGTTCTACCACTACGCCCTCAGCCTCTCTCAATTCATAATCGGCAGGGGTGGCACTGACGTAGATAGCCTGGTGAATCAGACTGTGGAACTCCTCGAACGTCAGCGGACGGTTGTCGAAGGCGGCAGGCAATCGGAAACCATATTCCACGAGGTTCTTCTTTCTCGCCCTGTCGCCACCATACATGGCGCCAATCTGCGGAATGCTCACGTGGCTCTCGTCCACCACCAGCAGGAAGTCTTTCGGGAAGAAATCCAGCAGACAGTATGGCCGTTCGCCCGCCTTTCTGCCGTCGAAATATCTCGAATAGTTTTCGATGCCCGAACAGTGGCCCAGTTCCTTGATCATCTCTATGTCGTATTCTACACGCTCCTTGATGCGCTGCGCCTTGATTCCATCGCCGATGCTCTTGAAATAATCCTCCTGCTTCACCATATCGTCCTGAATCATACGGATGGCACTTTCCTGCTGTTCCTTCGTGGTTACGAAGAGGTTAGCCGGATAAATCTCGTAGGTTTCGAACGAAGCCAGACGGTGATAGGTCATCGCATCCACCTCCTCGATGCTGTCTATCTCATCGTCCCACCAGCTGACTCTCAGCACGTTGTCGCTATATGCCATGAAGATGTCAACGGTTTCTCCCTTCACACGGAAGTTGCCGCGTTGCAGTTCGATGTCGTTTCTTACGTAGAGGGCATCCACCAGCTTGCGCAGGAATTCGTTGCGGTCCAGCGTCTGTCCCTTCTTGATTTTGATGATGTTCTCCTGCATCGCCACCGGTCCGCCCATACCGTAGATGCATGATACGGACGAAACCACGATGACGTCTTTCCTGCCGGAGAGTAGGGCAGAGACGGCTCCCAGTCGCAGCTTGTCTATCTCGTCGTTGATGGCGAGGTCTTTCTCAATGTATGTATCGGTGGTAGGCAGATAGGCTTCCGGCTGATAATAGTCGTAGTAGGATACGTAGTATTCTACGGCGTTCTCAGGGAAGAATCCCTTCATCTCCTGATATAGCTGTGCGGCGAGCGTTTTGTTGTGGCTCAGGATAAGCGTCGGTTTGCCGATGTTCGCGATGACATTGGCAACGGTAAAAGTCTTTCCCGAACCGGTAACGCCCAGCAGAACCTGCGCCGGCTCACCCTGTTCAATGCCTTCGGTAAGCTGTCGGATAGCCTGTGGCTGGTCGCCCGTCGGTTTGTATTCTGATGTAATTTTAAAGTCCATAATCACTGAATTTAGGTGCAAAAATACAAAAAAATCGCCATTAATCGTTATAAAGATTAATATTTTGCGAAAAAATGTATTTTTTCTTTTGATAATAAGTAAATTATGAGTAACTTTGCATCTCAAAATGAGAATTATGAAGAAATTGACTCTTATCGCATCATGCGTAGCACTGCTGATGACCAGCTGTGTGAACGAATATAACCAGATCACCAAATCGGGTGATTATACTTTGAAGTACGAGTATGCCAAGCAATGTTATGCTCAGGGCAAGTATTCCCGTGTCGTACCTCTCCTGCAGGAACTCGTTACCATGAAGAAGGGCTCTACCGAGGGCGAGGAATGTCTCTATATGCTTGCCATGGCTGAGTTCGGCATGAAGGATTACGAGACTGCATCTGAGTATTTCAAGAAGTATTTCTCTTCCTATCCTAAGGGTCGCTATGCAGAGAACGCCAAGTATTACGTGGGCGAGAGTCTCTTCCAGAATGCTCCTGAGCCACGATTGGACCAGAGCACCACGATGACAGCCATCGCTGCCTTCCAGGAGTATCTCGACATCTTCCCTAATGCTCATCTCAAGGATCAGGCTACCGGCCGTCTCTATGCCCTGCAGGATCTGCTCGTGGAGAAGGAATACAAGAGCGCCCATCTCTATTTTGATTTGGGAACCTACTTCGGTAACTGCACCAACGGCGGCAACAATTATGAGGCCTGCATCGTCACAGCTCAGAATGCCCTGAAGGACTATCCTTACAGCAACCGCCGTGAGGAGTTTGCTTCGCTCGTAATGAAGAGCAAGTATGAGCTCGCCAAGATGAGTGTGGAGAGCAAGCAGCTGGAGCGTTATCAGGACGCAGAGGATGAGTGCTACGGCTTCATCAATGAGTATCCTGATTCGAAGGAGCGCTCACTTGCCGAGAAGTATATCGAGAAATGCAAGGAGTATGAGAAGGCTCATCCTGAGGATTCGCTCGAAAAGCTTGCCGACAAGTAGCATATATATAATAAGGTAATAATCACACAAAAAAATAATAATAGTACTATAATTATGGATTACAAGAAATCAAATGCACCAGTAAACACAGTTACTCGTAACATCATGGACCTCTGTGATGATACTCATAACATTTATGAAAGCGTAGCTATCATTGCTAAGCGTGCCAACCAGATTTCGGTTGAGATTAAGCAGGACTTGAGCAAGAAGCTTCAGGAATTTGCTTCTTACAACGACTCTTTGGAAGAGGTATTCGAGAACCGTGAGCAGATTGAAATCTCTCGCTACTATGAGAAGTTGCCAAAAGCAACATTGATCGCTACCCAGGAGTTTATCGAGAACAGCATCTTCTGGCGCGACCCTTCAAAAGAGTATCATCCTACTGTTAATGAGTTGTAATAAAGGGAAGAAAAGATATGATACAGCGCAAACAGACTCTGTTTCTGCTTTTGGCGGTAATCGTATGTGCGCTCTGCCTGTTCCTGCCAGTTGGCAGCGTTGAGCCAAAGGGAATGGGCGCAGACAGTCTGGTTTACAATCTGGGCGTGGTGATGGGAGATGGCGGTCTTGCTGTCTCTACCACCTGTATCCCCTTGTTTGTCCTGCTGAGCGTAACGGCGATACTATCGTTGGTAACAATATTCCTTTATAAGAATCGCAAGGTTCAGATGTCAATCTGCAAGAACGCCATGCTGCTCAATGTGCTCTGGCTCATCGACTATGTTCTGATTCTCTTCGGCATCATTCCGATTCCGGAGATAGAGGGCAAGGTGAGCATCGAGTTTGCAGCCTGCCTGCCTATCGTCAGCATCATCCTGCTGGCAATGGCCTACAAGGGCATCAATGACGATGAAAAGCTGGTAAAGGCAGCAGATCGCATCCGATAAGGGCTTGATTCTTGAAAGAATGCTAAAAAAGCCTATAAAATAGGATAAAAATTTGTGGGTACCAAATAAAAGTAGTACCTTTGCACCCGCTGTCACGAGATGGCAGCATAAAATTCAAACCTCATTTAATAATTAAATTAAAATTAGATTTTAAAAATG
>USQD01000124.1 GCA_900556795.1 uncultured Prevotella sp.
ACATTTTTTTTTAACTTTTATAGAAAAAAGAGGGAAAGGAAAGAGGGTCAAGCGTTTATTTATGCTAAAAATATGCACTTTCGTGCGATATTGACAAGAAAAGTATTAACTTTGCATTTAATTATGGATATAAAGAAGATAGCAAACAACATTTGGAAGGTGGGGCTATCGCTCGTACTGGGCGGTGCCATCCTTTATTGGATGTATCGGGGTTTCGACTTCAAGCAGGTGGAGGACGTGGTGCTCCACAAGATGAGCTGGACCTGGATGCTGCTGTCGTTCCCCTTTGGCATTACAGCGCAGCTGTTCAGGGGATGGAGATGGAAACAGTCATTGGAGCCGCTGGACGAGAAGGCACGCACGCACGTTAGCGTGAACTCCATCTTTCTATCATACGCACTGAGTCTCGTCATTCCGAGATCGGGCGAATTCGCTCGATGTGCCGTACTGAAACGATACGACGGCGTATCCTTCCCCAAAGCTCTGGGAACGGTGGTTACGGAGCGAGCCATTGACTCGCTGCTGGTGCTCATCATCACCGGAATGGTGTTTCTGATGCAGATACCGGTATTTCTGAACTTCTTTGACAAGACGGGTACCAGCATGGACAGCATCCTGGGGCGATTCACCGCCACAGGCTATTTCGTAACGACAGTCTGCGGCATCGCCGTACTCATCTTGCTGCACTTCCTGCTGAAGAAGCTCTCTATATATAATAAGGTGAAAGCTACACTGAGCGGACTGTGGCAGGGTATCATTTCGCTGAAAGGCGTGAAGAACGTGCCGCTCTACATCGCCCTTACGCTGGGCATCTGGCTGAGTTATTTCTTCCACTACTACCTCACATTCCAGTGCTTCGATGCGACATCGCATCTCAGTCTGATGTGCGGACTGGTAACCTTCATCGTGGGCAGCATCGCAGTCATCGTTCCAACTCCCAACGGAGCAGGTCCCTGGCATTTTGCCGTGAAGACGATGCTCATCCTCTACGGCATTCAGCAGACCGATGCCCTCTTCTTTGTGCTCATCGTTCATTCGGTGCAGACACTGCTCGTTATCCTTCTAGGCATCTACGCCTGGATAGCCCTGGCGTTTACGAAGAAGCTAAAAGTGAAGAATGAAGAGTGAAGAATTCTCTTGCCTTTCGGGCATATACCCAATCAAACATGAAACATTAACATTTTAAATAAAAATATTATGGCTGACATTAAGAATCTGAGTCCAGTTGAAATCTGGCGTAACTTCGACAAGTTAACACAAGTTCCACGTCCATCAGGACATTTGGAGAAAATTCAGGCTTATTTGCTCGACTGGGCAAAGGAAGCTGGCGTAGAGGCATTCCAGGATGCAGCGGGCAACATCGTGATGCGCAAACCAGCCACTCCAGGCATGGAGAACCGCAAGGGCGTTATCCTTCAGGCTCACATGGACATGGTTCCTCAAAAGGCACCAGAAAGCAATCACGACTTTGAAAACGACCCTATCGAAACCATCATTGATGGCGACTGGGTTCGCGCTAATCATACTACCCTCGGAAGCGATGACGGTCTCGGCGTGGCTACCATCATGGCTGTCATGGAAGCTAAGGACTTGCAGCACGGTCCGGTAGAGGGTCTTATCACCGCAGACGAGGAGACTGGCATGTTTGGTGCCAACGGTCTTCCTGAAGGCGAACTGAACGGTGACATTCTCCTGAACCTTGACACAGAGGTTTGGGGCGAGTTCGTCATCGGCAGCGCTGGCGGTATCGACATCACAGCAACACTCGACTATCAGGAGGTAGAGACTGACAAGGACGACGCAGCCGTGAAGGTTACCCTGAAAGGTTTGAAGGGCGGTCACTCAGGCATCGAGATCAACGAGGGCAGAGCCAACGCCAACAAGTGCATGGTTCGCTTCGTACGTGAGGCTATCTCAGAACTTGATGCCCGTCTGGCTTCATGGCAGGGCGGCAACATGCGCAATGCCATCCCATTCCAGGCAGAGGTAGTACTGACCTTGCCAAAGGAGAACGTAGAAGCATTGAACGACATGGTAGCCGACTGGAAGGACGAGTTCATCGACGAGTTCCAGGGCATCGAGGTAGCAGAGAACATCGAGTTCTTCACAGAGAACATAGAGACTCCAGCCAAGGAGGTTCCACAGGAGATTCAGGACAACCTGGTAGATGCCATCTATGCATGTCACGACGGCGTACTGCGCATGGCTCCATCTATGCCAGGCATCGTAGAAACCTCTTCTAACCTCGCCATCATCGAGATTGGCGGCGGCAAGGCAGCCATCAAGATTCTGGCTCGCTCCAGCCACGAGTACTACAAGATGTATCTTGCTACCATGATGGAGAGTTGCTTCAACATGGCAGGCATGAAGGTGGAATTCAGCGGTGCATACGGCGGCTGGAACCCTAATCCAAAGAGCGACATTCTGGAGCACGTATTGAAGGTTTACAAGGAACAGAACGGCAAGGACGGCGTAGTTCAGGCTGTTCACGCAGGCTTGGAGTGCTCTATCATCCTGGGCAAGTATCCTCACCTCGACGTGGTTTCATTCGGTCCTACATTGCTCAGCCCTCATACAGCCAACGAACGCTGCCAGATTAGCTGCGTGGCTCCTTTCTGGAACATGATGAAGCAGCTGCTGGCTGAAATTCCAGCAAAATAAGCAAGCAGAAAATTACAAAAAGATTAAAAAAGAAAGCCGGGAAAGAAATTTCTCGGCTTTTTTGTCCCTTTTCTCAATTAAAATCATTACCTTTGCAGGCGATTTCGCGAGGCTTGTCATACCGTAGCAATATACGATACAATGACCTTGCACAAGTTTCAATTAATTATTAACAAAAATGGACGATTATCACGCGGAGAATTTCAATAATCAGTAAGGCGTGGAGATTCAGCAACCATAAAGATCGCACCAAGGCGATTCCTCAGGCTAATCTCCATACCCAAACCTTTTATTTTGTGGAGAATAGCAAACAATGAAGACTTTTTGGAATATAGACAAGAAACTGACTGTGCTCAACGAGTGGCAGCCAAACTGCTGGATACAAGTAACATGTCCAACCGACGAAGACCAGCGCCTGCTGGAAGAAGAATTCAAGATTCCTGATTATTTCCTCTCGGACATCAGCGATACTGACGAGCGTGCCCGCTACGAATATGACGACGGCTGGATGCTCATTATCCTACGTATCCCTTACGTAAAGGAAATCAGAAGCCGTACGCCGTATACCACCGTGCCACTGGGCATCATCCATAAGCGCGATGTAACCATCACCGTGTGCTACTACGAAACCAACATGATGATAGACTTCGTAAGCTATCAGCAGAAGCGCAACGAGGGATTCACAGACTATGTAGACATGATCTTCCGTCTCTTTCTCTCCTCTGCCGTATGGTATCTGAAACGATTGAAACAAATCAACTCGCTCATCGAGAAAGCCAAGCGCAATCTTGACCACGGGGTGAACAACGAGAGCCTGATAGGACTCAGCCGCCTACAAGACTCCCTGACCTACTTCAATACCTCTATCCGAGGCAACGAGAACCTGCTGTCGAAACTGAAGTTCAAACTGCAGGTGGACGAGCTGGATGCCGACCTGATAGAGGACGTCAACATCGAGATGACACAGGCGAGAGAGACGACAAGCATCTATTCCGACATTCTGGAATCGACGATGGACACCTATTCGAGCATTATCAACAACAACATGAACACCACGATGCGTACCCTGACCAGTATCAGTATCGTCATGATGTTACCAACGCTAATCTCCTCTCTCTTCGGTATGAACCTGATTAACGGAATGGAGGAAAGTTCTTACGGATTTGCCTTCGCTTTGGTTCTCTCTTTCGTAGTATCAGGCCTCTCCTGGGGCTTCCTAAGATATAAGCGACTGTTATAAAAATATAAAAAATCGAATGTCTTACAAAGATATTCGATTTTTTTATTTAAGTTTGCAAATTATTAATAATAACAATGTGTGGCCGAATCGCTTTTTCAAGAAACGACTACCGGCAAAGAAACTCGAATCATAAACTAAACAAAGTGAAATGATGGACTCTCTAGAAAACGCTCTGCTGCAGCAGGGCACCATGGAAGAACCTGCCAAGAAGATATATTCTTCCAAGCAGGAAGTACTCGAAAGAGTAAAAGAAATCGCACGTAGTGCAGAAGCTCCAGTGAAAGAAGAGCTTGATCTATTAAAGACAGTTTTCTACAAGTTGCACCTGGCAGAAAGAGATGCTCAGATGAAAGAGTATCTCGCTAAAGGTGGCGACCCGGAAAAATATGTACTTCTTCCAGATGACACTGAAGAAGCCTTTAAGGCAGAAATGCAGGTTATCAAGGAAAAAAGAGCTAAGATCTTCCTAGCACAAGAAGAAGAAAAGCAGGAAAATCTGGCTAAGAAACTTGAGATTATCGAAAAGATCAAGGCTATGACCACTTCTCCTGAAGAGGTTAACAAATCATACCAGGACTTCAAGGCGCTGCAGCAGGAGTGGAAGGATATCAAGGCCATCCCTGCCGACAAGGCTAACGAGGTATGGAAGAACTACCAGCTCTACGTGGAGCAGTTCTACGACCTGCTGAAGCTCAACAACGAAGCACGCGAGTATGACTTCAAGAAGAATCTTGAAGCCAAAACCAAGCTGTGCGAAGCTGCAGAGAAACTGGCAGAAGAGAACGATGTCATCTCTGCCTTCCATCAGTTGCAGGATCTTCATCAGCAATATCGCGAAATTGGTCCTGTAGCCAAAGAACTGAGAGAGGAAATTTGGGCTCGCTTCAAGGCAGCCAGCACCATCATCAACAAGAAGCACCAGCAGCACTTCGAGGATCTGAGAGCCAAGGAGGAGAAAAACCTTGCTGACAAGACCGCACTTTGCGAAAAG
The DNA here is from genome assembly GCA_900556795.1 of uncultured Prevotella sp. Classification (GTDB taxonomy): domain Bacteria; phylum Bacteroidota; class Bacteroidia; order Bacteroidales; family Bacteroidaceae; genus Prevotella. The sequence continues at coordinate 4,893 of USQD01000124.1, forward strand.
GTTGAGGCCATCAACCAGACTGAGTACAAGCAGGCTTCTGACTGGGAGAACGCTACCAAGGAAGTGATTGGATTGCAGAACGAATGGAAGAAGATCGGTTTTGCTCCACAGAAGATGAACGTGAAGATCTTTGAGCGTTTCCGCATTGCCAACGATACTTTCTTCAGCAACAAGGCAGAATTCTTCAAGGGACTGAAGGATCAGTATGCCAGCAACATTGCCAAGAAGCAGGAGCTCGTGAACAAGGCTAAGGCCCTGGCAGACAGCACCGAATGGAAGAAGACCGGTGACAAGCTCATCTCACTGCAGAAGGAATGGAAGAAGACCGGCATCGTGCCTCGCAAACAGGGCGATATATTGTGGAAAGAATTCCTGACCGCCTGCAACAAGTTCTTCGATGCACGCAATAAGCAGAATGCCGGCACACGCAGCGAGGAGCATACCAATCTGGAGAAGAAGCGCGCCATCATCGCACAGCTCAAGGAGCTCCTGGAGAATGCTGGCGAAGGCTTCCAAAAGAAAGTGCAGGAGCTGACCGCACAGTATAATGCCGTAGGTCATGTTCCGTTCAAGGAGAAAGACAAGCTGTATGAGGAATACCACAACGTATTGAACAAGGTATACAAGGAGTTGCACATCAGCAACGGCAAGCGCCACCTCAACAACTTCAAGAACAACCTGAAGAATGTTGCCGAACAGGGTGTCAACGCCTTGGACAACGAACGTGGCAAACTGTTGCGCCGCTACGACCAGCTGAGAAACGAGATTACCACCTATGAGAACAACCTCGGCTTCCTCAATGCTGCCAGCAAGAAGGGTAACAGCCTCGTAGAGGAAATGAACCGCAAGGTAGAAAAGCTCAAGGCAGACCTCGAAATCATCAAGCAGAAGATCAAGGCTATAGATGCTGAGAACAAATAAGAAAGATAAGAAAAAACAAGAGAATAAAGACTCAGGGCGTTTTGCTCTGGGTCTTATTTTTTATTCATGTTTGACAAGTACATAACACACCCTGAAAGGGACAGCCAAAAATACGGAACGGAAAACAAAGGGCAAAAGCTTGAGAATACCCACCAAAAATAGAGGCACCGTTTCAATGTTTCAATCCCCCTGCGACATACGAGGGATACAAACAAAAAAAGCATCTTCCATTTCTGAAAGATGCTAACCAGTTGGGATACCCGGACTCGAACCAGGAATGACAGGACCAGAATCTGTAGTGTTACCATTACACCATATCCCAATAAACTCTATCAAAACGTCTAGAGTAAGCGAAGTTGGGATACCCGGACTCGAACCAGGAATGACAGGACCAGAATCTGTAGTGTTACCATTACACCATATCCCAATATGCTTAGCAGAAGAATCGTTTATGATTTCATTTAGATCGGAAGAGCGTCGTGTAGGGAAAGAGTGTAGATCTCGGTGGTCGCCGGATCATTA
>USQD01000125.1 GCA_900556795.1 uncultured Prevotella sp.
AGACATTTCTATCTTTAATTTTCTAATTCGTTAATTATTACCTATTCCAAACAGAGTGCAAAATTACAAAATAATTTGGTAATAACAAAATAATCCCTAAAAGAACGATATCTTTTAAGGATTATTAATACTTTAGCTGCTAAAATTAGCAATTTATGCCTATTTTTTCAGTTCTTCGGCATGTTCCTTCAGGAATTCTACCATGCCCTTAAGCGCTGTATTAGTGGCAATTGCGAGATTGATGTCACGACCGAAATCTTCTGTGAGTTTTACCACGCGAACATCATCCTTGTTGCCATAACCTACATAGATAGTTCCCACAGGAATGGCTGGAGTACCACCGGTAGGACCAGCGCAGCCTGTTGCTGAAATGGCAAAGTCCACATTCAGAGTCTTGATAGTACCCAGCACCATTTCTCTAGCCACTTCCTCGCAAACCGCAGTCTGCTCTTCCAGAACCTCATGGCTCACGCCCAGGAGATTCTCCTTCACCTCGTTGGTATAGCTTACTACGCCACCCTTGAAGTAATTGCTGGCACCAGGCACTGAGATGATTGCCTCGGCGATACGACCACCTGTGCAGCTCTCTGCTGTACCCACTGTCTTGTCACTGTTGTAGAGCATCTCCTGAATGCCCTTACTCAATATCTTTGTTTCAAATTCCATTCTGAATTAAAATATATAATGTATAACTTACTTGAACGTTACTTTAGAATAAGCTGGCAGGTCGATGGTAGCGAACTCACCGTCACGATACTTGAAGGTGCCCACGCAGCCAATCATTGCCGCATTATCGGTGGTATAGCTGAACTTAGGGATATAGATGGTCCAGCCAAAGCGCTTGGCATGATCGCGGAAGGCGTTACGGAGACCGTTGTTGGCACTTACGCCACCAGCCACAGCCACGTGCTTGATGCCCGTCTGCTTCACAGCCATGCGGAGCTTCTTCATCAGGATATCCACGATAGTAAACTCGATGCTTGCTGCTAGGTCGAACTTGTTCTTCTCTACGAAGTCAGGATCCTCAGCCACCCACTTGCGAAGACTGTAGAGGAAACTGGTCTTGAAGCCGGAGAAGCTGTAGTTCAAGCCTGGTATATGAGGTTCAGAGAAGCTGAAAGCCTTCGGATTACCCTGGCGGGCATACTTGTCTACGATAGGACCACCTGGATAGCCCCACTCCAGCACCTTGGCACACTTGTCGATAGCCTCGCCAGCCGCATCGTCGATGGTCTGTCCGAGTACTTCCATGTCGTTGTAGGCATTCACCTTCACAATCTGCGAATTTCCACCGCTCACGAGAAGGCAGATAAATGGGAACGGAGGAGCACTCTGGTCGTCATCGCTCTCCTTGATGAAATGCGCCATCACATGTCCCTGCAGGTGATTCACATCAATCATCGGAATATTGAGCGAACGGGCGAAACCCTTGGCAAAGCTCACACCCACGAGGAGCGAACCCATCAATCCCGGACCACGGGTGAAGGCTACGGCAGAAAGATCTTCCTTCGTAATGCCGGCACGGGCGATAGCCTGGTCAACAACAGGAACCACATTCTGCTGATGAGCGCGTGAAGCCAGCTCCGGAACCACACCTCCGTAAGCCCTGTGAACTTCCTGCGAAGCGGTCACATTGCTCAGCAAAACTCCGTTCTTGAGCACTGCGGCAGAGGTATCATCGCAGCTGCTCTCTATACCTAATATATATATATCCTTTTTTTCTTCCATAATTCTATCGGGCTCAAGCCCCTGTTTTAATGTGTAAGAATCTCCACACCTGTCTCTGTCATCACGAGCGTATGCTCCCACTGGGCTGATGGTTTCTCGTCACCGGTGATAACCTCCCATCCGTATGGATCGTCAGCATCGATGAATACCTGCCAGGTTCCCATATTGATCATTGGCTCAATAGTGAATACCATACCTGGAACAAGCAGCATGCCGGTACCGCGATGACCATAGTGGAGCACTTCAGGCTCCTCATGGAAATGAATGCCTACGCCATGACCGCAGAGATCACGAACCACGCCATAGCCATACTTCTTGCAATGCTTCTCGATGGCATGGCCTATGTCGCCTACAAAGCTGTAAGGCTTGGCAGCCTCCATACCAATCTCCAGACACTCCTTAGCCACGCGCACCAGCTGCTCCTTTTCAGGAGTAGTCTTGCCGCCTACGATAAACATACGGCTGGCATCAGCATAGTAACCGTCCACGATGGTAGTCATGTCCACATTGATGATGTCGCCCTCTTCGAGAACATCCTCTTCCTTTGGAATACCGTGACAAACCACCTCGTTGATAGAAGTACATACACTCTTAGGATAGCCTTCATAGTTGAGGCAGGCAGGAATCGCATTGTGATCCTTGCAGTACTGCATACAGAGGTCATCGATTTCCTGTGTATTGATACCCGGGCGGATCATCTCAGCTACAGCGTCGAGACAACCAGTATTAACGACACCGCTCTTGCGGATGCCCTCAATCTGCTCAGGAGTCTTAATCAAGTCACGGGTAGGAACCAGCTTACCCTTATTTTCCCAAAACATCACCTGCTTGTCGAGCTCAGTAAGAGGCTGTCCAGGCAAGCAATGCCATCTCTTTTTCTTAACCATTGTCTTGTTATTTTAATATTTGCGACTGCAAAAGTACATCATTTATTGCAGAATGCAAAATAAAATGGTAATTATTTGCAATCGGACTGCAAATAATCACCATAAATTATTACTTCAATTCGATACCCAAATCGTTACTTCAGATAATCGTAGATCTTGTCGCACCAGTCTTCCCCGTTCTGCGGACAATAGGTGAACAAGCCCAGTTCCGAGGCAGCGCAGCAGTTACGTGGACCGTCATCGATAAAGAGACATTCCTCCGGCATCGTCTTCTCCTGCCCCAGCACATAGCGGAAGAAGTTCTCGTCCGGCTTCATGTATTTCACCTCATAGCTGCGATACATCGCATCAAAATAGTCACCGATAGGATGACCGTCGCCGGAGAACGCCTCGCTGTCTACCCAAGCTGACACGTAGGGATTGGTATTGCTGAGGAGCACCACGCGATAGCCCTGTTCCTTCAGTTTTCTGAGCGCCATGAGATTGCGGGCTGGCACCTCTTTCATATAGCCCAGCCAGCAGTGCTGCAGCTCTTCGAAGCTCACCTCTCTGCCCAGCTTTTCGCTCACCATCCGGCGATATTCTTCTTCAGAGATTTTTCCCTCTTCCAGCTGGCCGTTCAAGCCCACCTGCTTGTAGGGGTCCATCTTCTCGGCAAACTCCTTCATTCCCAACTCAACAAAGCGTTTGCCTGCCTTATTCTCGTCGAGGGTGATGATAACGCCACCCATATCAAAAATAACTGTCTTGATCATATTATCCTTTTTTACTAATACCTTGTTTAAATGATAAAGCTTTTGCCCTTACAGGGCGTCTTGCTGATTGCCATCATACCCAGGGCGATGCCCTGGGCTAGGAGCTTCTGCCCTTTCAGGGCGTGCCTTTGCCTCCGGACTTAAAACAGCTCCAGCTTGTTCTTTCTTGCTTCTTCAAGCGATGCTATCTTAGCCTGCTGCTCGTGATATTCGTTGCGGAGGCGCTCATAGCGCTCATTCAGCTCTGCCACGAACTTAGGGCATTCGGTCTCGTTGAGGAAACGGGCGCAGATGCCGGCATTGAGCGAAGCATCCTTTACCCAGATAACCGGACCGTCATATACCGGAGCTATCTTCAGCGCCACATGCAGTTCGCTCGTAGTCGCTCCACCCACCATGATAGGGATGCGGAGTCCCGCCTTCTGCATTTCCTTCGCCACATGCACCATCTCCTCGAGCGATGGCGTAATCAGACCGCTCAGTCCGATGGCATCCACCTTCTCTTCTATCGCCTTTTTCACAATCTGCTCGGCAGGTACCATCACGCCCAGGTCGATGATATCATAGTTGTTGCACGACATCACCACGCATACGATGTTCTTGCCGATGTCGTGGACATCTCCCTTCACCGTAGCCATCAGGATCTTGCCAGCCGAAGTACTGCCGCCCTGCTTCTCTGCCTCTATATGAGGCTGGAGGATAGAAACCGCCGATTTCATCGTACGTGCGGTCTTCACCACCTGTGGCAGGAACATTTCGCCCTTGCCGAAGAGTTCGCCTACAAGGTTCATACCGTCCATCAGCGGACCCTCAATAACGTTCACCGCATGCGGATATTTCAGCAGAGCCTCGTTGATATCCGGCTGTAGGAACTCGGTGATGCCTTTCTGCAGCGCATACTTCAACCGCTCCTCTACAGGCAGTTTTCTCCATTCCGGAGCCGCCGGCTTCTTCACCGGAGCGCCACCAGCCTTGGCAGCTGCCTTGGCTGCATCTGCCTTCGCCTTGATTTCGGCTGCCAGCTCGATAAGATCATCAGCTGCACCCTTTCTGCGGTTCAGAACCACGTCTTCAATAAGTTCAAGCTGTTCTTTAAGTATCTTATCATAATCCATTCTGGCTTTGGCATTTACGATACCGAAGTCCATACCTACTTTCTGGGCATGATGCAGGAAGACGCAATGAATGGCTTCACGGATATAAGTGTTGCCTCGGAACGAGAACGAGAGGTTACTGACACCACCACTCACGTGAGCTCCCGGCAGATTCTTGTGAATCCATTCCGTAGCACGGATAAATTCCACGGCATAGTTGTCGTGCTCCTCCATACCCGTAGCGATGGCGAGTACGTTAGGGTCAAAGATGATGTCGAGCGGATTCATACCCAGCTTGTCCACCAGCAGTCGGTAAGCCCGCTCAGCTATCTCGATGCGGCGCTCATAAGTAGTAGCCTGCCCCACTTCATCGAAGCACATCACCACTACGGCAGCGCCATAGCGCATCACGTCCCTGGCATGCGAGAGGAATACCTCCTCACCCTCCTTCAGCGAGATGGAATTGACGATGCACTTGCCCTGGCAGCATTTCAGTCCAGCCAGAATCACCTCCCATTTAGAGGAGTCAATCATCACCGGAACCTTAGCTATCTCCGGCTCAGCCGCTATCATATTGAGGAAGTTCACCATCTCAGCCTTCGCATCCAGCAGTCCGTCGTCCATATTGACGTCTACCACGGCAGCTCCGTCAGCCACCTGCTTGCGTGCGATACCGATGGCTTCCTCATAACCTTTTTCATTAATCAAACGCAGGAACTTCCTGCTACCAGCCACGTTGCAGCGTTCACCCACGTTCACGAACCTGCTGGCATCCACCGGCAGATGAACGGAGTCATCGACCTGCAGGAGGTCCAGTCCCGAGAGCCACATATACTTAGGCTTCTCCACCACCTGATGCGGTTTCTTTCCCTCAGCCAATCGGGCATAATGAGCGATGAATTCGGGACTTGTACCGCAGCAGCCGCCAATGATGTTCACGATGCCTTCATCGATGAATTCGGCTATTTGCGGAGCCATCGATTCAGCCGTCTCATCATATTCGCCCATTTCGTTAGGCAGTCCGGCATTAGGATGGGCGCTTATATAATAAGGTGCCACCTGAGCCAGATGCTCGATAAACGGCTTCATCTGAGGCGCACCGAAGGCACAGTTCATGCCCACCGAGAAGATGGGATAAGGAGAGAGCGATGCAAGAAAAGCATCAACCGTCTGACCGCTCAGGGTTCTTCCAGCCAGATCACTCACCGTCAGACTGATCATGATAGGCAGCTCCACCCCATGCTTCTTCATCATGGTGATGGCAGCATCAATCATCGCCTTGCAGTTGAGCGTATCGAAGATGGTTTCGATGAGAATCACGTCCGCACCACCCTCTATGAGACCATCCACCTGTTCGCAGACATCGGTGAAGAGTTCATCGTATGTAATCTCGCGGGCGGCAGGATTGCTGACGTCCGGACTCATGGAGCAAGTTTTGTTGGTTGGTCCCACATCTCCGGCTACGAAGCGTGGCTTATCCGGGGTAGAAAATTTGTCGCATTCGATGCGCGCCAGTCGTGCGCCCTCGAACGCCATCTCGCGGGCGCAGTCTTCCAGGTGATAATCTGCCTGCGAGATGCGTTGGCACGAGAAGGTATTGGCAGTGATAATATCGGCGCCAGCCTCCAGGTAACGTCGGTAGATGTCCGAGATAACGTCAGGGCGAGTGATGTTGAGCATGTCGTTGTTGCCCTTCATCATTCCCGGCACATCACGGAACCGCTCGCCTCGGAAGTCATCCTCGGTCAGATTATATTTCTGAATCTCCGTACCCATGGCACCGTCAAGAATCAGAATCTTCTTTTCACATTGAGCTTTAAACTTTGAACTTTGAACTTTATGATTTGTCATA
>USQD01000126.1 GCA_900556795.1 uncultured Prevotella sp.
ATTTTGCACTTTTCTCGCAAAAATGCGCTAAAAAAGCGCCTTCATGCAGTAAAAAGTAGCAAAAATGGCCAGAATGGAAACGAATGCGAAACCAGAATGGAAACGAATGCGAAACTAGAATGGCAACGGACCATTAGGAGCTGGAGGCGGTGGCAACTGACTGTCGTCTCCTCCGGCATTCATCTTCGATCCCATGATTTCTCCACCTTCCTCCATAGGAGCAAATGAAGTTTCAGGATCCTGGAATCGTGTAAACTCGCCACGGAAATTCAGAAGCACATCGCCCGTAGCACCCTTACGGTGTTTAGCAATGATAATCTGCGCCATGCCATGAAGGTCGTTTCCCTTTTCATCCTGATAGATGTGATAATATTCCGGACGGTGAACAAAGAGTACCATATCGGCATCCTGCTCGATGGCTCCGGATTCACGAAGGTCGCTCAACTGAGGTCGCTTTCCTTCGAGACCCTCACGGTTTTCTACGTTACGCGAGAGCTGAGAGAGGGCGAGTACCGGAATATTCAACTCCTTGGCAAGGCCCTTGAGCGAACGGGAGATGGTAGAAACCTCTTCCTGACGACTACCAAACTTCATACCGTTGGCATTCATCAGCTGCAAATAGTCAATCATGATCATTCTCACTCCCTTCTCGCGAACCAGTCTTCTAGCCTTTGTACGAAGTTCGAAGACCGAGAGTCCCGGCGTATCATCTATATAAATAGGTGAACCAGTCAAGGCACGTATTTTCTTATCCAATCTCTCCCACTCGCTTGGATCCAGCTGACCGTTCAGAATTTTCTTACCGGAGATCTCACATACATTGGAGATCAATCGGTTAACCAACTGAACGTTGTTCATTTCAAGCGAGAAGAATCCGATAGGAATTCCATAATCCACCGCCACATTCTTGGCAATACTCAGAGCGAAAGACGTCTTACCCATGGCAGGACGTCCCGCAATGATAACGAGGTCGGAATCCTGCCATCCTGAAGTCATCTCATCCATTCCGTGATAGCCCGTAGGGATACCGGTCAAGCCACCCTTGTTCTGCGCAGCCCGTTGCAGGATATCGACAGCATCCTTGATTACCGGATCAATCTGTGTATAATCCTGCTTCATGTTGTTCTGCGAGATCTGGAAGAGTTCACCTTCCGCCTGCTGCATGAGTTCATCCACATCCACGCTCATGTCGAAAGCCTTGGTCTCGATGCCACCGGCAAAATGAATGAGCTGTCTCTGCAGATAGCGCTGCGCCAGGATTCTGGCATGCGACTCGATATGAGCAGCCGAAGCCACCTGAGAAGAAACCTCCATCAGATAGCCCGGTCCACCGATTCTATCCAGTTCGCCCATCTTCGCCAGCTCATCGGTGAGCGTCATGACATCTACCGGTCTCTCCTCCATATTCATGGTCTGGATAGCCTGATAAATCTTCTGATGTCGAGGTTCATAGAAGGTATCAGGTTTCAACACCTCGGATACCATGGAGAAGGCATCAGAATCCACCATGAGGGCACCCAGCACCACTTTCTCCACATCTATCGCCTGCGGCTGAAGATGCGCATAATTATTATCTATCGGAGCTTGCTGCCCCTTTTTATTGTTACCTATATTATTATTCGCCATTATCGTTCATTTCATCATGTCTAAATTGATCCATCATTTTTTTCATACCTTGACGAATTTTTTGAGCCATCAATTCTTCCAAATAGATATGCATATTTTCATTTATTCCATGCGCAGACAACCATTTTCCCTGCTTTTCGTCAAATAACGGACCCTCCTGATGAGCCATGCTTCTAGCTTCATAGGCTCTCTGCCAAGACTTCATAGCCTTTTCCCGATCGTCACGAGCCCACCAAAGCATGCCGTCCACTCTATACAGTTCAAAGTCTACCATGAAGTCCATATTTAAGCAAGCAGACATGGCAGAGAAGAAAGTTGCCAATCCTCCCTTTGGATCGTCTGGGAAACTGTCCAACTTAAAGTTATCCCTTCTCAGATTCATCAATTTTTTCTTTCCTGACTTCAATATATTCTCAATCTTTTCCAGGTTCTTCTGATCGTCACCGTCCATATAGAGAAGTGCTTCTGCCAGATTAGCAGCCGCAGTCAGGTTGTCCGGCTCCAGATATGTTATCTCGTAAAACAGCTTGACGGCATCTTCATATCGTTCCATCAAGACATAGACCTTAGCCAGACGTTTCTTACACCATAAGAGCGCCTTCTCGTCATCTTTCTTGATTTCCATCAGATGAGTCAGGCAGTCCACAGCTTTCTGATAGGCGCTCACGTTCTCGTAGCAGGCAACCCTCTCGTAAAAGTCCACAGCCATTTCTACCAGCTGAAACTGTCCGGGCTCATTCTTCATCAGATAATCAATATGAGGATAAGCCAGAACAACATTCTCCATAGCTTTGGATTTCACAGCAGCCCATGCCAGCAGATAATGACTCTCCACTGTGTCAGGATAATGATTACCCATCAGGTCGAAGATGAAATTCTGACAATTACGCTTGAAGCAATATCTCGCCATCTTGTAGCGCAGCTCGTCGAATGCAGCATCCTCAAAGATAGGCAGCGCAAGAGTAGTATACAGCTCGTCATCAGCATCCCTCTTGATGCTATTGTCATACGCCTTGCGCATCGGAGCGAGGTTGAAGAAACGGGAAAGATCCTGGATGTAATAGATCACCGCAGTATGTAGTTTTTTCTTTTCCAAATACTTTTTCTCCTCTTCATTAAACCCTGCGGATTCATCTTCATCCATCGAGTTCAGATACTCTTCTGCCACCTCATCAGGAGCCATGTTCTCCAGCGCCTCGTTAAAGGATTTTTTCTCCTTTTCGAGCATCAGAAGCAGACTATAGCGGTCGCTGTCGCAGGCAGTACCATTCTCAAGCAGAAGATGCAGGTTGCGTTCCTTGTCACCCGCCATCTCCTGAACGGAGAGATAAAGTGGAGACTCGAAATAGAACGGCATGAACCAGTTGTACATGGAATGGAAGAAGCCCAGTTTCTTGGTTTCTCTAAACTGCGTGAAATAGATGTCAGCACCATCCTCCAGCATTTCCACCGTCTCGTCGACATCACGACCGTCTTCCGGCTCATCCTCCTCCTCATCATCATCATCATTCTGGATAAAAGAGAAGCTTGACTTCCCCTCCCAGTCAATATCTTCATGACTTAACTTGTCCGCCATATTATGGAACATGTTCTTCATCATCGCTTCGCTATCCTCCTTCATATCCTGTGAACGTAGCAGGATTTTGGAAATCAGGAGCAGCAGCTTCTTGCCTTCCTCATCCTCCTTCAGCGACTCGATATCCTTGGCACACTCTTCTACCATAAAGCCTGGAACTTGACTGGAACACAAGACCCAGCCCACCCATGCACGTACACGTACCTGCATGTCTTCGCTCTCCTTAGCCAGCTTGAAAAGGAACTGGAACTTCTTACGGTCAAAGAAGTAGAGGCAGGAAAGGGTTATGGCACTCACCATGAGCTGGGCTGTGACGGAATCGACGGCTGTGGAATGCAGCAGTTCCTGATACTCCTTCGCCTCGTCTTCATCCCACATAGGTGAGCTTGTGATATAAGAGAAGATGACATTGCGCAACTCGTTGAGACGTTTCTGTGCCTCAATCATCTGATCTACTTTCTTCTTTTTCGAACCTCCCTCGTCAAGAGAGAGCATAGCCACATCTGCCAAGGCTGAAACCAATTTCTCCTTCAGGTCGCTGAGATTTCCCAGCTTCTTACCTCTATTACGAAGGGCTGAAAGAGTGGAATCATTACTCAGCATGAGCAAATAATTGTATTTTTGAACAATCGTATACAAATGCTCGTAGATATTGTACACGTCACTGAGGTCTATCGGATGAGATGCCGAGAAGGCATGCTTCCCCTCTACATCCAGCGCATGCAATGACTCTCCCAGAAGCTGAGCCACCATCTTCTTCTCCTTCTCTGGCTGGGCTTCGAGTTCCGTATACATTTTCTCTACCAGAAAACGGAAAGACTTGAGGTCCTCAAAACCAGGCATCTTTCTCAACTTTCTAATGTCATTTTCTTCCATTTTTCTTGATTTTATAGATTAATGTCTAGCCACACGAGCTGCAGCCTCAAGGTCACGACGGCGAGGTTCCATTGCATGGTTGTATTTTAATTTAGGCAAATTACCAATAGTTTTCTCATCTACGTGACAGTACTTACAGATAAGCTTGGCGTAATGCTTCACTCCCTTGGAGTTGATGCTGTCCACTGCAATATTGTAAGCCTGAATGAATTTCTGCAGTTGTTGCTTTCGTCCCGGCTGCTTCAACGCTTTCTCGCGGAAGGCAAAAGCACCCAGATTCAAGTTCTTGTCACGACTATCCATCAGTACCACATGCTTGTCCAATCGGGCTCTGGTAGCCTGAGGCTCCGGAAGGAGCATGGCATCCATCTCGTTATTGAGAAGCATCTGGAGACGAAGATTTACGTCATTGATCTGCACACGATACACGTCATATTTAGGCTTACCGCTGTCTACTGCCAGGTCGGCAAGATAGTCGGTAGCCGAATAGCGTGTCATGGCTATCATCTTATCGCTGAGCTGCTTCAGGTCAGCGATACGGGCTTTCTTGTTGGAAACCAGCTGCCAGTAGGTATCCGTAGCAACAGGATAAGTGAGCGGAGTGCCCTTTCTTACCAGATGTGCGCCACGGATCAGGTCGGTGATGGAACCCTCTACCCTGCCATTCATCAAGGCTGTATCACAATCCATCTGCGCCGTATAATAGCGCAGATGGACATCCACTCCCTGCTGTTGGAAAAGGCTGTCTTCGTAAGCCACATATACAGGAAGGCAATCCAGGGTTGGCATCACTCCCACCTTGAGCGCAGCTCGGTCGATACTGTCCAGGCGGGCACGCTCCAGCTTGCTCAGCCGGCGTCTGGTTTCCTCCGACTGTCCGCAGCTGATCATCATTCCCAACAATGCTACACCAAGGCAACAGCTTATGATTGTTTTTTTCATTTCGTATGAAACTTATTTTTTTAGATTGATTACTCTCATCCGTCCTGCTTACTCTACATAGAGTACCAATCCCTTCAGATACTCACCCTCCGGATGATAGATATTGATAGGATGGTCGGCAGGCTGATGCAGCTGGTGCAGGATGCGCACCTTTCTGCCAGCCTGGGCAGCAGCTGTAAAGACGGCATTGCGGAAATTATCCTTGGTTACCACCTGAGAGCAACTGAATGTAAAGAGGATTCCGCCCTTCTTGATGCGTTGCAATCCCTTCACGTTCAGACGGGTATATCCCTTCAGCGCATTATGCAGGGCTGCACGGTGCTTGGCAAAGGCTGGCGGATCGAGGATGATGAGGTCATACTGCTGGTCATGGTCATCGAGATACTTGAAAGCATCCTCGCAGATAGCCTGATGACGCGCATCGCCAGGGAAGTTGAGAGCGATATTCTCATTGGTCAGCTCGATGGCCTTGGCACTGCTGTCTACAGAGTGGACAGCCTTGGCTTCACCACGCATTGCATAGACAGAGAAACCGCCTGTATAGCAGAACATATTGAGCACGCTCTTGCCCTTGGCATAATGCTCCAGGAGAGAGCGGTTCTCACGCTGGTCTACGAAGAAACCGGTCTTCTGACCGCGCAACCAGTCGATATGGAACTTCAAGCCGTTCTCTACGGCAACATCATCGGCATCTCCACCCAGGATGAATCCATTTTCCTGACGCAGGTCTGCCTTGTATGGCAAGGTAGTCTCACTCTTATAGTAGATGTTCTTCAACCGTTCGCCCATCACCTTCTTCAAGGCTTTGGCTATCTCCATACGGCAGACGTGCATACCCACGCTGTGAGCCTGCATGACGGCAGTAGATCCATAGCAGTCTATAACGAGTCCTGGCAGGTTATCTCCTTCTCCATGCACCAGACGGTAAGTATTATTTTCAGGGTTCTCAGCGATGCCCACAGCCACACGCATTCTATATGCCGACTCCAGGCGTGCACACCAGAACTCCTCATCAATTTCAACATCTTTGAATGAAAGCACACGCACGGCAATAGAGCCGATCTGATAATGTCCTACTGCGATGAAATCCCCGCCACGTGTAATCACTCTTACGATTTCTCCTTCCTCAATGCCCTCATCCATAGCCTGGATGGCACCCGAGAAAATCCATGGGTGAAATCTCTTGAGCGACTCCTCCTTACCTTTCTTCAAATATATACTCTTATACATATTTATATATATAATTTTAATTTTCTACTATTAAT
>USQD01000127.1 GCA_900556795.1 uncultured Prevotella sp.
TTTTTTCAAGCAGAAGACGGCATACGAGATTCCGAAACGTGACTGGAGTTCAGACGTGTGCTCTTCCGATCTTTATAATTAATAATTGGTTTAAGGGGTGGCCATTAAGGATAAGGTTGAATTGAAAAACCTTAATGACCCTTAATGACCTTGACCCTTAATGACACCGATTAGACGGTAGATGATGCTTTCTGATAGCGTTTGTCAGGCAAAACGCTTATCAAGCCCTGACGCTTCCAGTTCTTCAACATTTGTTTTACCGATTCGCGTGTAGAACTTGCACCCTTTACGGCAACACTCTGTTGCTCAGCCTGTTCAAAGGTGAAAGTAACGTCCAGCCGCTCGAAAATAGAGTCGTTTCTTCCACGTCGTGAACGGTCGTATGGCGACTGTCCGGAATAGTTCTTCGACGAGAAAGCATCCTCGATGCGGCTGCGGAAGAAATAGAGCGCATTCTCCAGCTGATAATCAGCCAGGGTGTCGAAGACAGCAAGCATGGTAGGCGTCTGCATCTTCACTATCAGTTCCTTCCACAACTGCGGATTCTGCTTCAACTGCGTCTCTGCGCCCTGGAAACCATGCTTCTGAATCAGCGATTCTGCCACCTTGCAGAGCATGATGCAGGTCATCATTCTCATCGTTGTAGGACAGATTCTGAAACGCTGGCGAGCCTTCACCTTGTCGTCATTTTTCATTGTCTCCAGTCTGATCTGTTCCAGCCATCTTCTACCTTTCTCCTCCAGCTTCGGCAGCACAACCTCGCCCGACATCAGCGGCAGCAGATGGGCAATCTGAATGATGCGGTCACGCTGGCGCTCAGTAAGAATGTAGAGATTCTCTGACAGCGGAGTGAAGGTGTTGTCCGGTGTACGAGCCACGACAATACGACTCTGAAAACCATCCGTATAATTGCTTACCACTCGATAGAGGGCATCAGGCGTTCCGCACATCACCACGTTCCATAACAGTCGTTCGATATGGACGTTTACCGCATCTGCACTTCTTGCCTCTCGTTCGTAGCTCGTACCGTCGTAAGCCTGACGCAGCATCACGGAAAAATCGCTCATGGCAGATTTCCACTTCTGCGCCACGGTGTCAGCTTCCGGTGTGAACGAGAAGGCGTGCTTGCCCTCGGTGTTAGCCAGACGCTCGGCAAGATTTGCCACAGTATTGTTCAGCGTTAGACATCTTACAGGAAGTTTCGGCTCTTCCGGCTGCTCCTTCTTGTTCTTCGCCGCACGCTTCTTGGCTCTCCATTCGTCCTCCTTTTGCTGGTACATTTTGTCCATTTCCTTCACTTCTGAAGTCCATGCGCCAATCACCGGGTCGATGCTTCCCTTTCCGGATGCAAAGTCACCGGCGATGTAGGAGATGAGGTTCAGCGAGTTCATCTTGCCGTGAACAGCCACCTTGACTCCTGTGGCAAGCATTCCGATGGCAGGACAGATGGCAGAAATCACTGGCATTGCCAGGGCTGGTCCTACAGCGTCAACCGATTCCTTGACTCCCTGCGGCATTTTGGGCAGGGAGTTGAAATAGAACATTTCGTCCTTCACGTTGGCTTCGTCCGTTGCGTTCTCCTGCCCCTCATAGCCTGCAACAGAACCACCACTAACAGCGCCCTGTTTCATTCTCTCCTGACGGATAATAGCGAGTACATCCTTCAGTCGCTTAGGCATTTGCGTGATTTTCTCGTTCAATGCCGAGTTGATGCAAGCCATCTTCTCCTGCTCTGAAAATCCATCGTAGCAGGGAATGATCTGTCCCATCAGATTACCGTCAAAACCGCAGATGTGGCGCAGGTTCACGGCAAGCTCAAAAGTCAGCGTATTGCGGTTGGAACGTACCGGTTCTCGTCCGTCATTATACATCTGCCACCACTTCCGGATGATTTCAGAATAAGGGATTCCAAGGTAATCCGCAGAGCTGGATGAAGGAGAAGAGGAAGGAGCAGAGTTTCTCAAATTCTGAAATTCTTGACTCTTTAAAATCCCCTGGGAAGAGTTTCTCGAATTCTCAAATTCTTGACCTTTTAAAATCCCCTGAGGATTCTGGATCTTCTTGATCTCTTCGAGCCAAGGCTTGTAATGTTTATTCGCCTTGTGCGCACCCTCCGGAAGCTCTTCCTGTCCGAATCTTTCTCTCTCTTCGAGCACCTTGGCTTCAGCTGCCACGGCAGCCTCATCATATTCATCCTTGAAGAGTCGTGGCGAAAGGAATAGCAGATCTTCGTCATCCGATGTAGTAGTGAAGTAAACCCGATTGATGTCGTGAGCCGAAGTATCCATTTCGCACTTGAGCATCGTAGCAATCCTCACCTGATTCTCCAGAACCGTCTTGCCCTTTTCGCGTTCAAACACCGCATGTCCGCCTTGTCGTGCACTGCGTTCCAGCATCAGCAGTCCGTACTTGTCCGGTTCCTTCAGCAGCAGCTTGGCAGCCTTGGCAAAAGCCTCCGGCTCATCCATATCAAACCCGAAAGCACCGCTTGGCAGTTTCATTCCCTTTACCACGCCTTGCGGATAATGCCCGGAATAATTAAACTGCACCAGTCTCCGTTTCGCAGCATCGTTTCCGGCTCGAGCCAGACGAAGATTCGCCTTCTGCTCGTTGCTTCCACGCAGCTGCTTGTACTCCTCTTCCGAGGTGATGGAGCGGGCCACCTTGTGCCCGTTCTCCACCTTAATTAAATAACAACTCATCTATCTTTTCCTTATCGTTTCAATTGATAATCCACAACCGCATCAGCAGCCTCTTCAGCCTCCTTTACCAGAGTGCTGCTGATATTGATTCTCTCATCGCAAAACACCTTCAGGGTGAGCTGAATAGCTCCGTCCTTGGTCTTGCTCACACGTCCGTGAGCCAGCTTTCTGATCAGTTCCGACTGCGAGCGGATTCTTGGTTTTGCCATGAAGTCGAAAGTACCGTCCGTCAACTGCTGGGCAATGCCCTGCGAGCGGAACCCCTCCACCTTGTTTCTCACCCCTTCGTTTTCAGGTGAAAACATGAAACACTTGCCTTCGTCATAGAAAGCCACACCACCCAGCTGCACATGCTGCTGCTTGTTTACATTTTTCTTCATTTTACTGAATTGTTTTGCGAGAAGAAACGTGTGGAATATTGCGCGCTTTACCATGGAAGATCCTCCGCAGTCCCAACTCAGTTAATAACTAAAAGCTTTTGCCCTTACAGGGCGCCAGTCTTACTTTCTTAATTACCCAGGGTGTTACCCTGGGCTAGGAGCTTTTGGGCCTTCAGCCCGTACATGAACCACATGCAAAGCCCCCTTTTACTTTTTTACCTTTTTACCCTTTTACCTTTTCAATGTCCGTAACCAGAATATCCTGGTAAACCTGCCCATTGTACTCACGAGTTGTGAATCGGAGCGTAACCGCCACCAATGTTCCCGGAGCGAACTTACACTGGGCAATGTTGCCGAGCATTGCCGCAGCATACTGGTTCTCGTACTTGCCGCCCATCTCCTGGAGGATGATGTTGCATTTCATCATCTGTCCGTTCTCACTTTTCTGACTCTGTACAGCGAACGCCTCGCCCTGCTGCACCACTCTCATAATCTGAGTATTCATAATATAATAAATGTACGAAGGGGGTTCAAGAACACTAAACAATTTCAGCGTTGTCTTGTTTCTTCGACGATGCAAAAGTACAATGATTTCCAAACAAAAGGACAAAAAAAATCCCTCACGAATCCGTTTGGGGGATGTGGGGGATATACTTTGAAATTTTAGGGGATACCCTTGGGGGATACTATCTTAACTTTTCTATCTTTCGTGTATTGATGACCTTTCCAGGCTTAGCATATTTGACGTCCAGAAACTCTAAGTCTAGCTCGTCAGCAATCTCTTTATACACTACACAGCATTGTGGTGCTTTGCTGTCATCAAGCGTCCATTTCGTATAGTCATTTTTCTTGAAATATTCATCAATCTCATGAAAATCATAAGCTGAACATCTCAATCTTGTACTGAAAGCAGAATTGATTTGGTCAATGAAAAGGCGTTGAGTTGTCTTCTTCAACCAATTCTTTCCGGAGAAAACCTTATAGGCGATGAACCAATGTTTCTGTGCGCTGAGGGTATTGTCTTCTATTAAATCTTTAAGTTTAAGCATCAGCTTGTCTACATCCACATTCTCCTTGAATACGATGTTCTTGAATACGGCTTCAACCTTCTTTTGGCAATGCTCCTTGGCAATTTGATAAGAAAGATACTTATCGAGGAAATCATAAATGTCGTTGTAGGTCTGTTCTTTCTGTTCCAGAATGTAAGCTACAATCAGTTTGATGTTCCTGCCATTGTTATGAAATACCTGTCCGAATCGGCAACCGAAAAGGATATTAGCCCGTTCTACGACAATCGTGTTCTTCAGTTGGGTGGCATCAGGATAGATGAGTGCTTCTTCCTGACTGTCCTGCATATAGATCAGTTCCAGTCTCTCTTCATTCTCCTTACGGTACTTGTCCAGTACCTTGTTGAACAGGTCTTCATAATAGGTGTCATTGATAAAGGATTGTCTGAAGCCATGAAATCCCTCATCAACCATAAGGATGATGTCATTGACCATTTTGCGCATTTCATCGCCTTCATAGCCCTTATAGGAGGTAAGCATAGGTACTAATTCGTTTTGAATTTTAAAGAATCTCTCTTTCTTATCATCCAACAAAGACCATGCTATTTCTATCTTTAGTGAATTTAGTAAATCGAAAATCTTTCTTACATCATTGCGCAAGATTAGCTTCCAAGCAGCTATTATATCCTCATTGTTGTTTTCGTCTTCTTCTTTTCCTAAAAGGCGGAAGCAAACTTTGAAGCGATCAACTAGATCTTCTAGCTTGTTTAATTGCACTTCTTGTTCGTCGTCCATGATTTTATAGGTTTGAATTGTTATTAATAAGCGGCGTGGGTGTTCCCTGTAAGCACCGGTATTCAGGTACCTGCAAGAACCTTCGGCAAGGTACAAACAAGTACAGCCCACGCCGTAGAGGAGTGGATGCCTTGCTGTCACCGTCTTCTTGTCGAATTTCTGAATTTGCAGGTTCTGAATACCGTAGAAGTGTCAGATAATCAGCGTCTATCGTGTTATGATTCAGTCTATTTTATGTCTGTTTCTTAATTCTAATTTTAAAGGGTTTATACTACGTTTTCTTCTTCATCCGCCCAGTGGTCGCATTGGCGCATCACAGTCTCCAGCGCCTTCTTTGCACCTTCAGGCGGATACTTGTATTTCTTGAGCAGTCGCTTCACCATCACTCGCATCTTCGCCCTGGCTGATTCCTTCCGGTTCCAGTCGATGGTGCGGTTGCGGTGCAACACCTCCGTCAGTTCCTTGGTCAGCGCCACAAACTCCTCGTCAGAGTAAGCCTGGCGCACACCTTCGGGCGTGGAGAGCGCATCATAGAATGCCTTCTCCTCGGGCGAAAGTCCCAGATCGTTGCCCTCTGCCTCTGCCTGCTTCATCTGCTGAGCCATCTTCAACAGTTCCTCTATCACTTCCTCGTTGGTGAGCAAGCCTTTCAGATAGTTGGAGAGACTCTGGCTGAGCATGTCGGAGAAGAGGTCGCTCTGAACCACGTTGGTCTTCTGCTGCTGCTTGATTTTCTCTTTCATCAGTTTGGTGAGCAGTTCCACCGCCAGGTTGCGCTCCTTCATGTTCTTCACCTCCTGGATGAAGGCGTCGTCGAAGAGCGAGAACTCTATCTGGCGGTCGCCGAAGAGATTGATGACTCCGTCGGTCTTCACGCTCTGACGGAGCAGGTCGCCGATGCGCTCGTTGATTTCATGGCGGCTGATTTTGCCCTTCTGCGAGAGTTTGAGCATCATCACGCGCAGCGCATCCATATAGCACACCTCCGCCTTCTGCTGCTCATTCAGGAGCGAACGGCAGAGCGTGGTGGCGTTGTGAAGCAGATTGCTGTGCTCCATGAAATTCTTCTTGCGCTGAACCATGGCTGGAGAACTCAGGAAGTTGGCTCCGCCCGTGATGGCGAGTGCCCGCTTCGTGTTGTCCTGCTCGAAGAAGCCGGAATAGTCGAAACCATGAAGCTGGTCTCGGCAGATTTCCATCTCTTCCTTCCATTTCACCTTGGCGGTCTTGGCGATGTCGGGGTCTCCAAAGCGGCGGCGGTCACGGTTGGTGTACTGCTGCATGGCACTCTTCAGCGCCTGCGCAATGCCTACGTAATCCACTAT
>USQD01000128.1 GCA_900556795.1 uncultured Prevotella sp.
CACGCTAAGCTCAAGGCTCGTCTGGATGCAGGCGAGGAGATGCCTGAGTACTTCAAGAACCACCCTATCCTCTATGCTGGTCCAGCCAAGACTCCAGAGGGCTATCCATGTGGCTCTATGGGTCCTACCACAGCCAACCGTATGGACCCATACGTAGATGAGTTCCAGGATCACGGCGCTAGCCTGGTAATGATTGCCAAGGGTAACCGTGGTGATGTTGTTACAGAGGCCTGCAAGAAGCACGGTGGTTTCTACCTCGGTACTATCGGTGGTGTAGCTGCCGTTCTCTCTCAGAGTTCTATCAAGAGCATCGAGTGCGTAGAGTACCCAGAGCTCGGTATGGAGGCTATCTGGAAGATTACAGTAGAGGACTTCCCTGCATTCATCCTCGTAGACGACAAGGGCAACGACTTCTTCAAGCAGTTGAAGCCTTGGACTCCATGCAAGGAATGCCAGAAGTAAATGATTCCCGAAATCATGACAATAGCAAGCTCAGGACGTTTTGTCCTGAGCTTTTTTTATGCTTCTGCCGTTTTAGGTGCTAGATGATGGTAATCCATACAGCTTCGTTGCCCTTCTCCGCCTCCTTGATGCGCTTCATCAGGCGATGCAGCCAGATGCGGGAGTTCACCACCATGCCCTTCAGTCTGTTCTCACCCACCAGGATGCAGCCCTGGGTATCGTCGGGATAGTTGCCCACATGGATGCGGATGCCCTCGAAATCGGGCACGCCCTGGATGTATGGCAACCACTCCTTGAACCGTGGCGACAGGGTGACGAGCACCCGATAGGAACCCTCCGGAATGGCGGTATGCCCCGGAATCTTCCTAGCCACCTTGCCGCTCTGACGGCTGTACTTGGCATTCACCTCCTCCGGCTTCAAGTCTATCCCCTTCAGGTTGCGCCACGTCGGTTCCAGGGTATCGCAGAAGTAAGTGTCCTTCGACAGCTTCTCCATGTCGAAACTGTTTCTGAAGCTTCGCTTGTCGCCGGTATGCTTGCCCGGCAACGTCTTTCGCTTCACATCACCATCAGCCAACAGATACAGTCGGCCGATGGTATAAGTATTCTTCTTAGCTATTCGCTTTACAACTATTTCCATACGCTAATTCATATTTTTCATTTTTGATGGGTCTTGATAAAAACTGAGTATTTGAGTAACTGAGTATTTGAGTCATTCTTCTTCACCTTGATATAGCCACGGTAGAGCCAGTTGTTCAACATTTTCATGGTGCCATTGGCATTCATCTTATTCTCCACGCGCAAGTTTTCAACCTGCTGATAGTTAAACTCCTCAGGCAGAAGTCCCAGGATGCTCGACGGTCCTCTCCTACTCTCCTGTTCTCCTTCTATCTCCGCCTTCTTGATGGCATCTCCGAAGAAACGCATCTTGCAGTAGAGATCGTAGCGCTCGCTCCAGCGGATGAAATCCTCTATCTCCGGCTCCCATCTGTAGCCGTTAGCCACATAGAGCACGCAGGCTTTCAGATAGCCGATGACGTTGGCACGGAAGCTCAGGTTCTCGTAGACTCTATCCTGCGACAGACGGGAGAACTCCGCATTCTCATCCTTCAGCACCTTGGCAAGCTCGAATGCCTCCTGGCATTCCACCAGTCCCGTTGCCATACAGAGATTATCTATGTAGGGTTTCAGGGCATTTCTGAATTCTTCATCGTAGGTGCCGTAGATAGGAATATCCTCGCCGATGTCACGCTCCGGAATGGTGCAGAAATTGATACGTGAGATAGGTCCGTCGGTCAGCACCCTCTTGAAGTATTTGATGCCCTTCTGGATAGTGGTTGATGCATTCCAGTTGAAGCGGATGGTGACACGCTCGGTTACGCTCTGGGTTCCCACACGAGTCTGTCCATATTGATTACCAGGGTCGAAAGCAAGACACATGATACGGAACTGTTGCATACCGATACCTTTCAATGCATCAAACTGGTCAATTTCATTCAGTGAAGTGTAAAGGAAATGTTCCTTGGCTTCAGCTGTACGCATCACGAAGGCAGGGTTGGTCATGTCGGCATCAATCTCCTGAATGATGAGGTTTTCGGGGCGCTTACGCTTGTCCTTGTTGGCACCCTTGCGCATCATTTCGTCCTTCCATTCCTTCTCACGTTTCAGGTTTTCCTGGTCACGCTTACGGATATCCTCCATGATGAAGTCGATAGGTTTCTGCACGCAGCTCTTTCCTGCTCCCGTGCCGGCAAGCAGCACGCTGGATAGGGTTGCCTCGTGCTCCACATTATCAATATATTTGAATCTGGTCTTCCAGAGATGGGTGGCGAGAGGAGGAAAGATGGCGCAAGCCACGGCTGGCTGATAAATCTCCGGTGTCCTGGAAATCAGCAGCTCCACCAGCTTCGGCAGCTTCTTCGGCATCGGTGGAGGGGCAGGATACTCCTCTTCACTTTGAACTTGGAACTTTGAACTTTGAACTGTATGATTACCCGCCAGGCGTTCCGGGGATTTGTAATCCCCGGCAAGCAAGCTGTAGCGAGCCGCCCCCTTTCCGTCAATCGTCAAGCCCGCCAGGCGTTCCGGGGATTTGCAATCCCCGGCAAGCAAGCTCTTAGCAGCCTGTTCCGCCAAGGCATTCACCCGAATCACATCCCTAGAAAACGGCTTGGAGTTGTCACCATATTTTGCATAGAAATCATGAATCAGCTGATGGCAGTCATTCTCCTGATAATAGCTCGGCATTCTCTTCGCCACCACCTTCATCAGCTCCTCTTCGCTCATCATACGTGATGCTCCGGCACTCATAATGGCAAGCAGGGAGGAATGTCTGGACCCCACGGTATCGATATTCATCCCCTTCAGTCCCGCAGATTCCTGAAACAGGTCGAAGGCTATCAGATTCTTGGCATCAGCATTCTGAGAACCTCCAGTATGGCTGATATAATCATCATCGGCACGATGGCTATTACCAGGTTGGGCAGGCTGAATAGCAGCGCCAGAAGGATTACTATCATTAGGTACTTGCCCCTGAAAGTCCCCCGCCAGGCGTTCCGGGGATTTGCAATCCCCGGCAAGCAAGCTGTAGCGAGCCGTCCCCCTGCCGTCAATCGTTAAGCCACGCTTGAGAAAAGCCTCTCTGCGAGCCTTTATCTCCTCATCCGGCAGTACCCCATACCACTCCTTCGAACGGTAAATCTCGGAGTCCTTATCCGTGATGAAGATGATTCTTTCAGGCGTGATGCAGCTCTTGTCATACGGTATTCCAGCCGCCTCGCAATACGCCTTCTGCGTCTCCTCGATGGTCATGCCCATCGGCATACGGATATCGATATGCAGCTTCTTTCTTGCCGAATACTCCAGATGCAGCAGCTTGCCTTTCCAGATGCTGTCGCTGCAGTTCAGCTCGCGCGCCTTCTCCAGTGCCTGCTCTACATACTCCTCGTCATCCACATCCACGGTGGTCTGAAAGAGGAAACTCTCAGGGTCCGCATCCTCGGCAGAACGGTGGTTGTTCCTGAACCTGTAGTAGTGGATGGCACGGATAGGCAACTGCTTCTTCAGTGCCTCTCTAGCCTTCATCACCGCCTTCACGTCGCCGTCACCAACGCCAGTTATCGGTTTCTCCCCACGTATCTGTTCAATCACTCCCTTCAGCCAGTTTTGGGCTGTCAGGCTGTCGTAGACCGTCAGAGGCTGGGAAGAGTTGAGTCTTCCCATATTGCCCCTGCGAGCCGGATTCAATGCCATCACTTGTACTGTTCCCATGCCACTTCCTCCTTGAAATGCTTAGCCTTGCCCTTGATCTCCAGCACCTCTTTATAAAGATACTTCATGATATCTGACTTATTCATGTCCTTAGGGAAGGAGAAGGAAGCGAACACACGCTGGGGGGAGGTTCTTAGGGCACCATGCGAGGTATGGATAATCTCGGTATATCTCTTCTCGCCCGTCACGGCATAAGGCTTGAAGTCGAGCTTGTCGCCACATTCGCCTCCGCTGCAAACCATTCTGCCCGGAATCACCTTCGCCTCCTCTGCAATAGTCTCCGTATCGTTCCAAGGAGCCTTACGGATAGCCACGTTACCACACTCGTCAGTAATCACACTGGCATCTACTCTCTGGGCGTTCAAAAGCGCCTCTGTAGCAGCCTCAGCAGCTGCCAAAAAACTTTTCTTGCTCATATATATTGAAGTTTTAGAAAGATATGTTATTAATCAAAAATCTGGTCATTGATGGTCAGGACTCTGCCATTGAAACGAACGTCAGTAGGTATAACCTCCGAGTTATCAGACAGCAGGAAAACACCATCAGCACAGTAGCAATACACAAACATCTTGTTGTTCAGACTGTTCTTGATGAATCCCAGCAACCACTTGGCAATCAACTTGTCACCACGCTTCTGCGGGTTCACCATGTCTGCAACCATCACCTCATCGCAGAAGTTATAATCCACGGCAACGTTTTTCTTTCTGCGGCAGGAAGTCATCATTTCCATATCCAGAAAGAAGGTTCTGAATTCAACTTCCTTTTTTGGCTCCATCACGATATGGAAGTTTCTCAACTCGCCCTCTGTGTCTGCCACGATCTCAAAAAGTTCCTTAGGTGTCTTGTCGAAAACACGCTGCAAGTCGCTCATGTTGAAGAAGATCTTGCCTCCTACCATCATCACTCTCATTTTTCCATATTGAGGATGCTCGAAATAATACGGTTTCATTTCTTTCATCATTATATGTAATATCAAGTTGGAGCTGCGACCATTCGCCAAATCCCGTACCCCGGAAGCGGTACCAATTTTCCATATACGGAAAAGCCCCGGAACCCAGACCATGTTGGTTCTGAATTCCGGGGCAAAGATACGGCGAACAACCGAAACAAAACTGGTACGTACCAGGTACGGTCGTACCGGTTTTTGGCTATTTTTTAACGTCTGTTAATGATATCATGTATTAAATCTTCAAATTCAAACGTTTTTTTCATTCCTAGAGATTCATTATACTTCGTTCTCAAGGTAGCAGAATCCAAATGCCAGAAATCACCAAAGAAGACCCACACATTAGAAATTCCCAATGTATCAGCTATTCGACGGGCTAAATATCCTCTTGCATACCAGGTTAGGTTGTTAGGTTGAAAATTCTCATCCAATACATTAATTCGCACCAATCCCGCAAGAATCTTCTTTGCTTTCTTGCTTTTAAGTTGTGCAGGTAAAGCAGCAGAACGGCCCACATATCCAGAAATTGGGGTTTCTGCTTTTTGAGGCTCCTCATCTACCACTTCAAAATCAGCATCATTAAGATTATCTTCTGAAGAAGAACCAGATGATTTCTTCCCAGAATTACCACCGAAGATGTTATTACCAATATGCCAACCATGTGCATTTTCTATATTAATTGCAATCTTGATTGTCATAGTTCATTAGTTTTAAAAGGTTATGGGCACTTGTAGTCATCTCCAACGCAGAATTGTCGTTGAAAGAGACAACGATAACTACACTTAGGCTGATTGCCCCCGTCTTGGCAAGAGCAATCAAGGTTCTGAGAAAGAACCTTGTCATCATATTTTTCATATACAAAATTTCATGAAAAAATGACCATTACTTACCTCACAAGTTAGTGGAGTTGGCCCCTGCGATTTTCACAAGGTGACGTTGCTATCGGGGACATAGAACGGCATAAAGCTCAGACATGCCCCCAAATACATAATGAATGTTCCATTTGTTTTATAGATTATTGTTGTTTATTAAACTCTTACCGCTCATAGCTGGTATTAGACGGCATATTATATTTATTTGATACCTTGCGTTACGAACTTACGCAAATCAATCTTCTTCCTAATCAAGTCTTCTACAACATCAGCCGAATCACCATATATTTTATGGTATTTTTCTTTCATATCATAGAGCTTTTTCAGCCATAGCT
Source organism: uncultured Prevotella sp. (assembly GCA_900556795.1). Taxonomy (GTDB): domain Bacteria; phylum Bacteroidota; class Bacteroidia; order Bacteroidales; family Bacteroidaceae; genus Prevotella. Next base: position 5,886 of record USQD01000128.1, read on the forward strand.
CCCGTTCCTTAACATGCTTCTGGTAATTCTCCACCGCCACAGTTTCCTGATGAAGATAATAACCTATAATATAGCAGAATTTGTTAAGTGTATTATGAGATACAGAGGAATTCATATCTCTCAGTTTTCTGACAGTAGGATTTGCTATATCAAACTCCATTTTCATCAATTTAAGAGGAGAGATATCATCAATGATCATCTGGTCAAGAAGTGGTCCCACTCTCTCGATCTGCTTCTTTCTCATATACCTGTCGGCGTATGATTTATCATATCTATTACCTCTTGCCATAGTCTATTATATTTTGAGT
>USQD01000129.1 GCA_900556795.1 uncultured Prevotella sp.
CAGAAGACGGCATACGAGATTCCGAAACGTGACTGGAGTTCAGACGTGTGCTCTTCCGATCTATCGCGGTTATTTCAACATCAGCAAGGTGGGCGATACCTTTATTAATATGGAGGCATTCGGCAAGGGGCAGGTTTATGTCAACGGACATGCCCTCGGCCGCTTCTGGCAGATTGGCCCTCAGCAGACCTTATATCTTCCAGGCTGCTGGTTGAAGAAGGGCAAGAACGAGGTGATTGTTCTCGACGTTGTAGGTCCTAAGGGTGAAGCAGGAAAGCCAGGTTCTACCGTGGCTCCTACCGCTTTCTGCCAGGATCATCCTGAGCTTGACAAGCTGAATCTCGAAAAGAGCAACAAGCACAACGAGCCGGGCCATCGCATGGATCTGAATTCTGAGACCCCAGTATTGAAGGGTGAGTTCAAGGCTGGCAACGGCTGGCAGACCATCAAGCTCGACAAGCCTGTAACAGGTCGCTACTTCGCCATCCAGGCAGAAAGCAGCCAGAGCGGCGACAGCCAGATTGCCATCGCCGAGGTTTATCTCCAGGATGCACAGGGCAACCGCATCGACCGCAACAACTGGGTAGCCTTCTATGCCGACAGCGAGAAGGGCAACTCAACACTCGACAAGATGTTTGACTTGCAGGAGAGCACTTACTGGCAGACCGAAAAGGGTGCCAACTTCCCACACCTCGGCATCGTGGATATGGGCAAGGAGGTTACCATCTCAGCCTTCGAGTACTTGCCACGTGCCGAACAGGGAGCTCCAGGAAGCGTGAAGGGCTTCAAGCTCTATGTAAAGAAATAAATGAAAAGAGGGAGACAGAAAGTCTTCCTCTTTTTTTATTTTGTTTTTTTATACATTATTATTCTAATATGTGAATACTTTTCCGTACCTTTGCACCATAAAAACTATTTATTCTTATGTTGACAGATATTGAAATAGCTAAATCAGTAAAACTGCGCCCTATCAATGAGGTAGCTGCAGAACTTGGAATCCATGAAGACCAAGTGGAAAACTACGGCCGTTACATCGCTAAGATTACTACGGACAAAATTGACAGAAACAAGTTTAAGAACCATCATCTTATCCTCGTTACCGCTATCAGTCCTACCAAGGCTGGTAATGGAAAGACCACCGTATCAGTAGGTCTCGCACTCGGTATGCAGAAGATTGGCAAGAAGGCTGTTGTTGCATTGCGCGAACCTTCTCTCGGTCCTTGCTTCGGAATGAAGGGTGGTGCTGCCGGTGGCGGTTATGCCCAGGTATTGCCAATGGATAAGATCAACCTCCATTTCACTGGCGACTTCCATGCCATCACAGAAGCTAACAACATGATTGCCGCCCTCCTGGACAACTACCGTTTCCAGCACGAGGCTGAGGGATTCAAGCTCAAGAAGATACTCTGGCGCCGTGTGATGGACGTCAACGACCGTGGCTTGCGTCGCATCATTACCGGTATCGGTGACAAGAACGGCATCGAGACAGAGGCTGGATTCGACATCACTCCTGCTTCTGAAATCATGGCTATCATGTGTTTCGCAACAAGCGTAGACGATCTCCGTCGTCGCATCGACAATATTCTCCTCGGCATCACTGAGGATGACAAACCATTCACTGTCAAGGATATGGGTGTAGGTGGCTGTATCGTTGCCCTCCTCCTCGATGCCTTGAAGCCAAACCTGGTTCAGACTACCGAGGGCACTCCTGCCTTCGTTCACTGCGGACCTTTCGCTAACATTGCCCATGGCTGCAACTCTATCATGGCTACTGCAGCTGCCCTCGAATATGGCGACTATGCTATCACAGAGGCTGGATTCGGTGCTGACCTCGGTGCTGAGAAATTCTACAACATCAAGTGCCGCAAGACTGGTCTGCAGCCAGACCTTACCGTTCTCGTTGTTACTCTCCAGGCATTGAAGATGCACGGTGGCGTGGCTCAGGAAGATATCAAAAAGCCAAACGTTGCAGGTATGGAAGCTGGCTACTGGAACCTCGACAAGCACGTGAAGAACCTTCAGAGCTTCGGTCAGACCGTTGTCATCGCTTTCAACAAGTTTGCTACTGATACCGATGAGGAGATTGAGGTATTGCGCCAGCATTGCGAGGAGATGGGTTGCGGATTCGCCGTGAACAGTGCCTTCGCCGAAGGTGGCAAGGGTGCGATGGAATTGGCAGAGCTCGTAGTGAAGACCATCGATGAGCGTCCATCTGCTCCTCTCTACTTCACTTACGCTGATGAGGATTCTGTAGAAGAGAAGATTGAGAAGGTTGCGTTCAATCTCTATGGTGCCGGCAGCGTAACCATGAGCGATTCTGCAAAGGCTATGATTGATGAGATCAAGAAGTTGGGTGCAGAGAAGTTCCCTATCTGTATTGCCAAGACTCAGTACAGTTTCTCTACCGATGCCAAGGCTTACGGTCCTACAGAAGGCTTCGAACTCCACGTTCGTGACATCACCCTGAACATGGGTGCTGAAATGATCGTAGTCATCGCTGGTCCTATCATGCGTATGCCAGGCTTGCCAAAGAGCCCACAGGCTGAGCGTATTGACGTGGTGAATGGTGAAATTACAGGTCTTTCATAAATACGATAAAAGGCTGCTTCCCGAAGCGGGAAGCAGCCTTTTTTAATCTTATCTCATGCTGAATTCACAACCGCAATACAGCTGGTTATAGAATTCATTGATTCTCAATAATTCACCACGGCGATTCTGCAAACCGCCCTTTCTCCAATTCATGTCCCACCACTCAACGTCCGGGCAACCTTCTACGGCGATATGTCCGGCTGCATCTATCTGCTGGATATTCTTCCATCTCGAAGAAGCCAGGGTAGTGGTAAGCAGATGGAATCCATGCTCCTGCGCATACCTTGCTGCATGCTTCAAACGATAGAGGAAGCAAGCCGAGCATCTGCTGCCCCTTTCCGGCTCCTGTTCCAATCCCTTGATGGTGGCAAGCCATTCCTCATGGTCATACTCATCCTCTACATACGGCACCCCCTGCGCTTCCAGGAAGCGCATCAGCTCGTGCTTGCGAATTTCAAACTCCTGTAAGGGATAAATGTTACTGTTGCTGAAATATACCGTCGGCTTCATGCCGTTGCGAAGCATACACTCTACAATCGCTGACGAACAAGGCGCACAGCAGGCATGCAGCAACACTTCATGTCCTTCTGCCTTGCTACCATCAGGAAGTGATAGTTTCACGAATTTATATTGTTCTTCTACTGGAATCTTCATTTTCTTTGAACTAAATAAAAAAAAACAAATGGAGTACAGTCCTCTCGACACCCCCCATTTGCCCAAATATATGCGAAAACTAGTGCAAAGATACGATTTTTATTCGTATTCACAAAAGTTTCGGCAAATATTTACCACAATCTTTGTGTTTTAAGAGAGTATTTGTATTTTATTAACGTATACACGTCATTTTAAAGTTCTTTTTAACGTTATTACCGTCATCTCAGGCCATGCCCCCAATCGGAACGGAAAGGAACCGCCGATGCCCGATGAAACGTTCAGCATCTGGCTACCCTTGCGATAAACCCCACCCCACTCCTTGAATGCCATACGGGCTGGTGTCCACTTGCCTATCTGCAACTGTCCTGCATGCGTATGTCCTGCCAGCGTCAGCTGGATAGGTCTGTCCCATACCTCTCGGCGCCAGTGATGAGGATCATGAGTCAGCAGTATCTTGAATCCTTCCTTCTTCAGTCCCTTCATCGCCTTTGGCAATTTGCTGCGGTTGCTGAAAGGAGGCTGTCCGGCATTCTCAACACCGATGATATCTATGGAAGCCATACCATGACTCACGGTATAGTGCTCGTTCATCAACTGATGCCAACCCAACTGGCGTTGATAGTTATAGAGCAGCTTCCAGTTGTTTTTCAGTCCGCCTAGCGTATGATTATTACCATACTCACAGTAATCGTGATTGCCCCATACCGAGAAGATGCCATCGTGGGCATGTAGCTGCTGCAGCGTCTCCAGATAAGGTTCCACCTCCCGGGCATCATTGTTCACCAGGTCACCCGTAAAGAGCATCATGTCAGGCTCTTCATTATTGGCTGCATCCACCACCTTCTGCACAAAGTCACTGTCCTTAGGGAAAGACCCCAGATGGAAATCAGTGAAATGCAACAGACGATAACCGTCAAAATAGGGTGGCAGATCAGGCGATTCATAGGTCACATACCTCATCTCCAACCGCTTCCAGCCCTCAATGAATCCGAAGGCAAACCATCCCGCCAGTGCCAGCGCTGGAAGAAGGGCGAAGAACCACGGCATCATGAAATCGAAGAGGATGAATACCACCTTGGGCATCACCGAAAACAGAATCGTGGTAAAGAGAATGCGGACGGAAAGCTTATGAAAGAAACCCATCTGCAGTCCTACCTCGGCAAGCAGAAGCAGCAAGGAAGGCACCCACCACAGAATGGCTAGCACCCAAGGCCACTCACTCACCCCCAGATGCCAGAGCCAGATGTCGGGCAACAGAGCAAGCCCTGCCATGCCTATTATATATAAGAAGGATCTAAAAAACTTTCTAATTACCTTTTTCATTTACCTCTTCAAGTATTACTCAGGTGCAAAGGTACATAAAATTCTGATAAACCGATCACGTTTGTAGATGTTTAACTTTATTTTTTTTGCCAATTCATCTCTTTGCAGTATCTTTGCAAGCCGTAAACTTTAAAAAACATCATCAAATTTAATATGGCAAGAAGACTCAGAAAGAAAAGAATAGCTATCATATTGCTCACATTCACAGCCATCATCGCATGGTCTACACATAGTTGCGTATCACGCTGCACCTCATCTTCGGATAAGGAAAAAGCAAAGGATACGCTCCCCAAGGCACATATCAACGATTCCATCAGCAATGCACTCACCGATGGAAAGGAATACCATAAGATGGATTCACTCGTGGAGAGATACCTCAAGCGATGGGAAATCAACGGTGCCCAGCTTGTCATCACCCGCAACGACTCCCTGCTCTATGCCCGCGGTTTCGGATGGGCAGATAAGGAAAGGGGCATCAGAATGGAACCGAACATGCTGATGCGCTTCGCCTCTGTATCAAAGCTTATCACTGCTGTAGGCATCATGAAACTGCAGGAGATGAAGAAGCTCAAGATGAACGAGAAGGTATTCGGACCTAAGGGAATCCTGAACGATACCACCTACAACAACAGCATCAAGGATCAGCGCTACTACAATATCACCGTAGAGCAGCTGCTGCGCCATCAGGCTGGTTTCAACAACTATGCCGGCGACCCGGTATCCTCTACCCGCTACATCATGATGCAGAACCATCTCACTACTCCTCCTGACCATAAGACGCTGCTCAAGATTCTCCTGAAGCGTCATCTGGGGTATACTCCGGGCGAAGGCAAATGCTACAGCAATCTGGGCTACATGATCCTCTCCATGATCATCGAGAAGAAGAGCAGAATGAAGTATGAGAACTTCATGCAGAAGTACGTGCTCCAACCTGCCGGATGCTACGATATGCATATTGCCGGCACCTACTATAAGGACCGTCGGCCTAACGAGACGAAGTATTACATGCACCAGGGCAGTATCCCGGTATATGAATACAACAACAGTGGCAGAATGGTTGAAAAATGTTATGGCGATACCGACCTTCCTCGCCTCTCCGGTGCCGGAGCATGGTGTGGTTCCGCAGCAGAGTTGAGCCGTCTCATCGCCAGCATCGACGGTATGCCTCATGTCAAGGACATCCTTAGCAAGAAGAGCATCCAGTTCATGACTACCGAGCAGCCCGACCATCAGTATTCCATCGGTTGGAACTACACTCCAAAGAGCAATCGTCCGTGGATTCGTACCGGTTCTCTTGCCGGCACCTCCGCCATTGTCCTGAAGTACCCCGACGGCCAGTGCTGGATTCTCATCACCAACACCTCCACCTGGAAGGGTCACGGCTTCAGCAACGACTCCATGGCATTCTTTGAGAAGCTCCGCAAACAGTTCATGGCAGATATGCCGAAGAAGGATTTGTTCATATAAATAGGATTTTCTATATAGAAAAAAGATATAGAATGCA
>USQD01000130.1 GCA_900556795.1 uncultured Prevotella sp.
TTTTTTTTTTTTTTAATGATACGGCGACCACCGAGATCTACACTCTTTCCCTACACGACGCTCTTCCGATCTGATCCTCGTCAACCCCCATCACTTCAGCCAGACAAGTCTTCATGGCAGGGACATGCGGATTAAGTTTCGGACGTTCTGCACAGACGGTAGCATCAATGTTTCCCAAAGTATACCCTTTGGTAGCAATCAGGTCCATCGTCTTGCGGAGCAATATCTTGGAATCCACATTGAGCGTCTCAGCAGCTGTATCGGGGAAATGATAACCAATATCACGCATATTGGCAGCCCCCAGCAAAGCATCGCAAATGGCATGTATCAGTACATCGGCATCACTGTGACCGAGCAATCCAAGTTCATAATCTATCTTGATGCCCCCCAGCCACAAGTCGCGGTCAGCCACCAGCTTATGGACATCATATCCAAATCCTACACGTATATTCATATCTATATATAATAACTAATCAATAATCACTAAAAACTATCTCTTGAAGAGATCCTTGAGTCCGTCCATATCAAAGGAGAGGGTGAAGCGGAGTGTCTGGTCGAGCGGATTGCTCTTGGCTGTAGCCACCACATAGGCAGCATCCAGAGAGAATACGTTCATCTTGAAACCAGCACCCACGGTGAAATACTTGCGGTTTCCTTTGCTCTGACTCTCGTGATGATAACCTGCACGCAGCGCAAACTTATCATTGTATACGTATTCCGCACCGAGACCATAATTAATCTCCTCCAACTCTTCCTTGAATCCACCCGGTGCATCACTGAAACTCTTGAAGATACCGCTGATGGCAGAAACATCATTATATTCTCTCAGCACTCGATCCTTATATTCAGTCGCATCCTCACCCTCTTCCTGCTGCGGAACCGTAGGAACGAGGAACTTATTGGCATCGGCAGCCAGGGTGATACGGTTGTACTCATCGATAGGAATCATCAGGGATGCTCCCAGACGGAGATTGGCAGGCAGGAACTCGCTATATTCCTCACCGCCGAAAGTAATCTTGCTACCGATATTGGAGATATCAAGACCCACACCCAGCTGGCATTCACGCTGACCGATAACCACATAGTTCTGATAATAGGCAGCAATATCGGCAGCAAAGGCTGAAGCAGGAGATCTGTCCTCCTTATAATCTAAACGCATATCAGAATAAATCCAGCGGATGGCTGCTGCAAGCGAAAACTTCTCACTGAGCATCAGAGAATAAGCCACATCGAATGACATTTCGTATGGATTGATGGTCATGGCATTCGGATTGACACTCGGATCTTCGGTATATACCTCGCCCATATTAAAATAGCGCAAGGAGGCAGAGACGGCACTATAATCGCCAATACGGTAATAACCAGACAGATAGGCAAGGTTCATATCATTGACCAATGAACGCAGCCAAGGGGTAAAGTTCAAGGAGACGCCTGCTCGCGAAATATTGAACGGATACTTGGCTGGATTCCAATACTGCGAGTTGACATCAGGATCGGTAGCAGCGCCCACATCACCCAAACCACCTCCACGCGCATCTGGAGCAATGGTCTGAGAGATGACTGCATAACCTACAGGATTGAACAACTTTTCCTTTGTTTCATCATCATCTGCTGCCTTGACTCCAAGAGACAGGCAAGAGAGGATTCCTACTATGAATATTCTGAATGTCTGATTCATATTATGTTTATTTTATCTATTTGATTACTATCAGTTTCCTGGTTTTCGATGCATAACTGCTACCCTCAGTAGCTATCCTTACCCGATACAGGTAAACACCTGTTGACAAAGGGCGTCCTCCATCTACCGTCAAATCCCATTTCACGGTATAAGTCTGAGAGGTTGGAACTCCATTTTCTGCATGCCGCCATATCTGACGACCGGAAGTATCGTAGAGTTCTATAAGCACATCCATATTGCTCTCAGCCCTATCATGAGAAATGATGAAGGTAGTAGAAGTCCGGGCAGGATTCTCCGTCACCCCCACCTGGAAGAGATTCGGCGTCAAGCCTTTCACCACATTGAAGTTCAGCCGGACCGTAGAACTATTGTTCTGAATATCCCATGCACGGAACATGAGCTGATGTTTTCCCGGATCCAGTTCGGGTATGCTGTAATAAGTGGAACCGCTCGTATAGGTACCGAAATCATACGTGAAATGATCGTTGAGCACATAGGTTTTAGACATATCTCCATCAATCACGAGCTGCAGATCATGCCCGATACCACTACCGGAAACATTCACTCCGTCCTTATCCATAATCTGTGCCACAAAATAAGGAGTAGCATTCACATTTCCTCCATCAGTGAAAGAAGGAGAATTGAGATAGCAGTAGATGGAAGGTCCGATGGAATCGTTCTTCATCTCCTCACTGCCTCCCACCAGGAAACGGTCGGAAGAGCCATGTACCGGCTGACCCTTGCTGCTGTTGACGGCAAAGAGATTCACCAGACCTGCACTATCAGAATAATTGATGTCCTTAGGAACTGCAAAGGAGAGAACGAACTGACCTTTCCTCACACTATCAGAACCATGGAAGAGGGTTTTCTGACGGTCATAAAACCTAAAAGCCTCTGAAGCCCCATCATCAGAGGTATCGTTCAGCTTACAGGTCACCAGATTTCTGGAGTCGCACACCGTAGCAGTCACCACTCCCTGGTAATCATCTGCTCCCTCAATATGTCCGGCAATCCTGGCAACAGATCCCGCCTTCAGCTTCGCCACGGCATCAGTCTGTGCGCAATCCACCCCATTGATGGAATCGACTACCACCTTCCTCTGAGGCAGATTGAGCGAAAGGGCAGGATCGCCCAAAAGGGAATACTGGAGATGGTTCTGTGAATTATCCTTTTCTCCCTGCACTACAGAACCCATCATGATGTCATTCTGAGCCAGCCGATGCGCCTCGCCCAATGTAATCGGCTTGCCATCCACATAGCTGAGTACTCTGCGCATAAAGGAACGGTTGATATATTTATTCTCCATTGCATAAACCGTACGGGTAGTACCATAGAAAGCCACAGCACCGCCATTCGGATTCAGTACCGCCTCTTCACCGATATTGGAAGTGACCCCGTCAAACGGCATAATATCACAGCAGGCAGTAACCCACAAAGGCAGATTGGTATTGCGGAACTCCTTGAAATCGGTAATTTTCAACACGTTCTCGTGAGAAACCTGGGTTTCACTGGCATGTCCGGCATAATCCATAATCAATGCACCCGCTGCCTGCTGTTGCTTGATAATCCTGGTTGCCTCCGGATAAGTATTACCCGTAGAAGAGGTGACACGGGTATAGGCATCCCACATTACTTTCTTGATAAGATAACCCGGGTAAAGAGCTGAGACAAAATCAGCTACCTCATTGGCATCCTTCATGTGCAGGTTGCTGTTGCCATCATCACCCATGAACATCAAGGTGTTCTGCCAGGCACCGGCATTCTGGTTGTTGGCATAGTTGATGGTCTTGTCTACCATAACCTTAGCTTCTTCCATGGTAGTTACCGGGAAACGTCCCACACCCACATCCTGAAGTTCCGATCTCGGTTCTATTCCCTTGCCTTCACCCAAGATACCCAACCAGCTGTCACTCACGAAACAATGCACCTTACAGAAAGACTCTTCGCTCTCATAGCAAAGCAGATAGTCGTCAGGATTCAATTTCTTACAACTTGCAGTAAGCATACGGTTGTCCCAGACACAATCGCCAAACATCAGAAGGTACTTAGGCATATCAGCTTCGGTCTTTGCCTTGTCATAGAGCATACGCAGATATCTGCGATAAGCGTTGGCATCAGGTGTTCCGCTGGCAAACTCATTATAGAGTTCATCAGCAGGCACAATCGTTACTCTCAACCCATCATGGGTCTCATGAAATTCTTTCAGTCTTTTAGCTTGTTTCAGTAATTTCTGTGATGTAGGTATGATGATGACCATATCAGCCGCTCCATCAGCATGATGATCCTGATTGGTGATACCATATACATATTGAGCCGCAGGCACCTGGCTGTTGAATCCAGGAAAAGGGATTGGCTTTTCCCATGTCATCGCCACATAGTCGAGATGCATCGGCCCTCCCGTCTTTGGCAACAGGGTTATGGTGTCTTTTTCAGACAAATCTTTCAGAGAATAGGTGGCAAAATTCTCTACTGCCATCTGATAAGCCATATCAGAGTCACTCGTCTTCTGCAAGTTGATGGTACCCAGACTGACGCCATTCTTCTGAACTTCTACCGTACCATTGACGCCCATCGTAACGCCAACGGTCAATTTTCCGTTACTGCCTGCCATCGGATTGACAATAACTACTTGCTGTTTGCCTCCCAGTGGCACCTCAGTAGGATCAAAGAGATTCCTTCCTCCCGGAAACCAGCTGTATCCATCCTTCTCATAGAGAGAATGATAATCTTCTGCCAGGGGATAATAGGTTGAAACAAAGGTGGCAGAATCTATCCGGGTAGCCTCTTCCTCGGTCTGGGTAATGAAATAATATCCGTAATCAGAATAAGGATTTCGGATGCGCTGGGTAGCAGTCTTGCTCTTCCAACTGACTGGACCCTTGGCATAAAAATAGTGCTTGCCGTCAACAATGCATTGCGGCACTTCCTGCAAATCGTCAAGTTCCTTCAGTTCGCTGGCTATAAGCGCCTCATTCTGGAGATTTCCGCCATAGCCATAAATCTTTACCTTATTGATATTAGAGAATCCGGCTTTGCGCACAACAGCATCCGTCAACTGATGTACCCCCGATTCGCTCACTCTAATCTTTGCCCATCTTCCCGATGCCAATACAGAATGGTCTGCATAAAGCGAAGCTGATTCGACCCCGGCACGACTTTTCATGCGGGCTTTCAACTGCGCCAGCTTCAATGGACGTGCCTTTATATCGAGCATAAAGCTTACCAACGCCTGATATTTATTCTCTCTGAACACCAAAGGAGACAAGGTTACCAAAAGGACTCCCTTCTTCCGACATTCCATCACCTTCTGGTTCACAACCACCTGACTGGACAGAACGGCACCGGAAAGATGATTATAATGCACAATATCATCAGCCGACATATCGATATATTCCGGATATTTCAGCTCGACGGTATAAATGGAATCCTGATAATCACCCTTCAAGGGATAGGAATATACGAATTGCGGCAAGACGGAATCTACCTTCACTTCATCCGAAGTGAGGTTAAAGAATTTCTGCGCAGATACAGGCAATGCCATGAAAAGAAGGCACACCACTATCCACAAAATCTGATAAGTCTTACTCATATTCATATATTCCTACCTAGAATTCTATTTTTTTATTTACACATAAAATCGAGCACCTTTCTGTCTTCAAGATAGCCCTCCAGATGATCGTCAATCTTCACCGGTCCGCAACCAGTAGGACAACCCGTATAGAGCAGGTCACCCGTCTTCAGCGTAAAGTACTGACTGATGTAGGAGATAATTTCATCTACCTTGTAGAGCATATCACTCGAACAGCCCTCCTGCACATTCTCGCCATTGATGTTGAGATGGAAATGGATGGCCTGTATATCACGGAACTTCTGGATATCCACCCATTCACCGATGGCAGCAGAACCGTCAAATCCCTTGGCAAGTTCCCATGGCTGACCAGCCTCTCTCAACTTCTGCTGCATTTCGCGTGCAGTAAAGTCAATACCTACAGTTACTGCATCATAATAGCGATGAGCGAAACGCTGCGGAATGGTCTTGCCCAACTTACAGATTCTCACTACCAGTTCAGTCTCATACTCAATTCTTCCCAGATGGTCAGGGATGAAGAAAGGCTTACCGTTATTGAGAAGTGCCGAATCTGCTTTCGTAAAGATAACAGGACGCTCTGGTTTAGATAACGTACCATGGAGCGATTTATTGTGTTCGGTATAGTTCATACCGATGGCAAATATCTTCATAACTCAAAAATATATATAAAAAAGAAATGGGAGTTAGAAGCAAAGCGAGGCTTAACTTCATAACTCCCGGGTATTCTAATTTAACTATAAGTCAAATTAACGCTTGCTTTTGAGTAATGATTACTCAGCAGCAAGAGTAAAGCGCT
>USQD01000131.1 GCA_900556795.1 uncultured Prevotella sp.
ATCGGGATTTAGCGCAGTTGGTAGCGCACGTCGTTCGGGACGATGAGGTCGCTGGTTCGAGTCCAGTAATCCCGACCTATAGATATAAGCAGAATGGCGTATGAAATTAAGAGATATTTTTTATCTGCAACGGAATGATCGCGATGCTTTACTGGCGATTATAATAGCAATGACTGTTTTAATGGGACTCATTTTTCTTTTCAATAGGGAACCATCAGAAACAGCCCGGCAAGAAAATGACTCTATTCAAACTTCCAGAATAGAACATGCCACTAGTCAAAAACCCGTTTATTATAAAGAAGGAAATCAAATCAAAGAGGCTTTTCCATTCGATCCGAACACGGCAGATTCTGTCCAATTCAAGCGTCTTGGCCTGCAAGCTTGGCAAATAAGAAGCATTCTTCATTATCGTGCCAAAGGAGGGGTATACAGTAGACCTTCCGATTTTGCACGTGTCTATGGTATGACAAAAAGGCAATACGAGGCTTTGGCACCATTCATAAGAATAGCAGATGACTACAAGCCTGCTTCCGATTTTTACGGAAACGAACCATACCGTCAGCAGAAACGATATAACAGACCTAGCGTAACAGCAACCACCCATTCAACAACACCGGGAAACGAAAAAGTATACAGTTATCCACACAAGCTGAACCTAGGACAACACATTAATATAAATACAGCCGATACTACCGAACTACAGAAGATACCGGGAATTGGCAGTTATTATGCCAAAATGATTATAAGATACAGAGACCGTCTAGGTGGATTCGCTGCTGCCGAACAGTTGAACGAAATAGAAGGCATTCCAGAATCTGCCTTGGCGTTTATCCACATAGATGCCAACCATATCCATAAGCTTGACATCAACAAGCTCAACCTCAACCAGCTCCGCAAACATCCATATCTCAACTTCTATCAAGCCAAGGAAATCTGTGACTACCGCCGACAGAGAGGTCCGATAAAAAGTCTGGAAGAGCTGAAACTATTAAAGGATTTTCCACCAGCCGAAATAGAAAGACTTACGCCTTATATTTCTTTCTAACGGAACATCTCACCTTAAAACTATATGTCTCTTTCTAAAGAAGAAAAAGCCAAATGCACTATGCCTGATAGCGCATTTGGCTTTATATATATAAATAGGTATCAGATAACACCAAACTGATGCAAGAAGATGAGCAGAATGCAGATTGGACTGACGAAACGAATCATGAAGAGGAAGACGGAGAACAACTTACCGCTCACCGTGCCCCAATTCGTAAACTCATCACGCACTATCTTCTTCGGTACACACCAACCCAGGAACAGACAGGTGACAATCGAAGCAAGCGGCATCAACAGCTGCGCCGTGAAATTGTCACAATTCGTAAGGAAATCCTTACCGAAGAATCCCAATCCTGGAACTGCTCCCTGAGAAAGAGAACAGAATACGGCAATGATGCTGCAGGTAATAGTCTCTATCCACGCACCCTTGGCACGGGTAATCTTGCGTTCCTCATAAATCATCGCCGTACCAATCTCGTGCATGGAAATCGTAGAGGTCAAAGCTGCCAATACCAACAAGGCATAGAACAATACCGAGATGATGTAACCCACCACCGGCATATCGCCAAATGCCTGCTGGAACACATTAGGCAAGGTGATGAAGATGAGTGACGGACCACTATCAGGCTGCACACCTACCGAGAAGGCTGCCGGGAATATCATCAAGCCTGCCAATACTGCAATAAGCGTGTCGATAACAACTATCTGACTTGCCGATTTTAAGAGATTGGTCTGGCGGCTGAAGTAAGATGCGTATGTACACAGACAAGCCGTACCCAAACTCAAAGAGAAGAAAGCCTGTCCCAAGGCTTCGAGCAATACGTTCTCATCAACCTTTGAAAAATCAGGATGAAACAGGAACTGCACGCCCTTCATTGCTCCCGGCAAAGAACAGGAAGCAATAACGATGACAACCAGCAGCACGAAAAGCAGCGGCATCAATATCTTGGAGGCCTTCTCGATACCATTACGAACACCTCTTACCACCACTGCATGGGTAAGCAGGATAAAGCCTACAGCCCATAAGGTAGGACGAATAGGATCGGAAGCAAACGTTTGGAAGTAGGTCTTCACATACTCCGGATCGCCATGCACACCACCTATGATGCTGGCATAGAGATATTGCAGGCACCAACCTGCCACCACGGCATAGAAGCCAAGGATAATCATGGAGGTGATGACACCCACCAGTCCTACGGTTCCCCAAGCCTTGTTCTTACCCAAATTACTATAAGCCCGCGCAGCATTGGAAGCCGAATGGCGACCAATAATAAACTCGCTCATCATGCCAGGCAAACCCAACAGGATGATACAAACCAGATAGATAAGGATGAAGGCGGCACCTCCATTCTGACCTGCCATATAAGGAAAACGCCAAACATTACCCAAACCGACAGCTGAGCCGGCTGTGGCGAGAATGACGCCCAATTTACTTCCGAAATTTCCTCTAGTCTCCATTATTTTAATGTTTAATGGTTTGTATTCAATGTTTATTGATAAAACACCCAATACTACACCTTATTATATATAGCTTATCCCAAAACTCCAAACTGATTAAGAAATACCAGGAAGATAAGGATAGGACAGACAAACTTAATCAGGAAAAGATAGACATTGAAAACCTTTCCCTTCAGGGTTCCCCAATTGGTAAACTCATCCTGCACCACTTTCTTCGGAACATACCAACCCAAGAACAGACAGGTAAGAAAACCTGCCGTAGGAAGGAACAGCTGACCCGTTACGAAGTCGAACCAGTCGAACAAGGTCTTGCCATAGAACGACAACTTATCTGTAGCCCCCAAAGAAAGCGAACAGAATGCACCAATGATGGCACAAGATACCGTAACAATCATGGCACCCTTCTTTCTGTCAATCTTTAACTCCTCATAGAAGAAAGAAGTATTCACCTCGTGAAGCGACATCAGGGATGTCAATGCTGCCACAGAAAGAAGCACGTAGAACATCAGCGAGATAATCCAGCCTAATACCGGCATTGCTGCAAACGCCTCGTTAAAGACATTCGGCAAGGTGATGAAGATAAGCGAAGGACCACTATCCGGCGAGATACCCACCGAAAAAGCTGCTGGGAAAATCATCAAGCCTGCCAATACCGCTACCATCAAATCGATCGCAGAAATCTGAATCGCCGATTTCAAGAGATTGGTCTGACGACTGAAATAAGATGCATAGGTACAGATACAACCCATACCGATACTCATGGAATAGAACGACTGTCCCAAGGCATTGAGGAATACATTCCTATCCACCTTTCCGAAATCAGGTTTCAGCAGGAACTCGATACCTTTTCCGGCATCCGGCAACAGGCAGGAAGCCACCACGATAATCAGAAGCAGGATAAACAGAAGCGGCATCATTACCTTGGATGCCTTCTCGATACCTCCACGAACACCATGGATAATCACAAAGTGACAAATCAGGAAGATTGCCACCGTCCACATGACCGGACGGATTGGATCGGCAGAAAACTCCTTAAAATAATTTGCCACAAAAGTTGGGTCGCCATGCAGTTCGCCCATGATGCTGGCATAAACATACTGCAAGCACCATCCCGAAACCACCGCATAGTAACCGGTAATCAGAAAACCGGTGAGCACTTCCAGATAGCCTACCCACTTCCAAGCCGTTCCATTGGCAAGCTTAGTATAAGCACGTGCCGTATTGGAAGCACCATGACGACCGATGATAAACTCCGAAATCATACAAGGGATACCCAACAGAAGTACGCATCCGATGTAAACCAGAATAAAGGCTGCACCACCTTCCTGACCAGCCATATAAGGGAAGCGCCATACGTTACCCAAACCTACAGCGCCACCAGCAGTAGCAAGTATCATTCCAATCTTGCTACCAAAACTTCCTCTATTTGATTCTGCCATTTTCTTGTCTTTCTCTTACTAATTTCTTAACGTTTCTTTTTATTGACTGCAAAATTATAAAATAATTTCGAGATAAACGCAATATTTGAAAGCAAAAATACAAAATTAGTAATATTTATGCAACTTTTTATGCATTTTCAAAGAAAAAGGGCATTTTATCACTCTTTCTAACGATATTCTTCCGGCAAAGTATCACGCCATTGCGAGAAAGGATTTCCCAGAAGATGAGAATTGTAAAAGCGTTTATCACCCGTTACCTCCATTCCGATGAAGTCAGGTTTCTCATATTCTTCCGTCTCACTTCCCAGTTCTACTTCAGCCATTACCAAACCTTGATTATCACCGTAGAATTCATCTACTTCGAAAGTATGGTCTCCACTCTTGACAAGATAGCGACGCTTATCGATAACTCCACCCTGACAGAGTTGCAGAAGATGCTGCGCCTCATTCATGGTTATTTCCTTCTCAAACTCATAACGGGTCATACCACCGTTTACCGACTTACCTTTAATCGTGAGATAAGCCTTCTCGTCTCTCGTACGAATTCGCACCGTAGCCCCTTCAGCCGGAATATACCCCTGCTGAATATGACTAGAAGAAAAGGCGGCGCTTTTATAAGCGTCGCCCTTCTTAACGAGGAATTTTCTTTCTATTTCCAATCCACTCATTTTCTTATACCTTTAACTTTAAGCTGAAAAAAACATTGTATAAATCATGCAGAGGATACCCAAGATGATCAATCCTCCAAAAATCCATTTCACTACTTTGTCTGCTTTTGCAGCCTGTTTCTTCTGGTAAGCTTCATGCTTAGCTTTTCTTAAATCTTTATTACCACTCATAGTTATAATATTTTTAGGTTATTATTGTTCATCATCGTTCGTAGGAAACTCCATCAGGTATGCCTTGATGAAATCATCTATCTTACCGTCCATCACGCCATCAACATCAGATGTCTGATAATTCGTACGATGGTCTTTTACACGACGGTCATCGAAGACATAACTTCTAATCTGGCTTCCCCACTCTATCTTTTTCTTGCCAGCCTCTATCTTAGCCTTAGCCTCCAAACGCTTCTTCATGGCGCGGTCGTAGAGTTGACTCTTCAAGAGCAGCAATGCCTTGGCACGGTTCTTTGGCTGGTCACGGGTCTCGGTGTTCTCAATGAGGATTTCCTCTTCCTCGCCTGTATCAGGATCTGTATACCAATAGCGAAGACGAACACCGGATTCTACCTTGTTCACGTTCTGACCACCAGCACCACTCGAACGGAAGGTATCCCAAGAAAGTTTGGCAGGATCTACATACACCTCGATGGTTTCATCCACCAGCGGAGTAACGAAGACACTGGCGAAACTGGTCATTCGCTTGCCCTGAGCATTGAAAGGAGAAACACGCACCAGACGATGCACACCGTTCTCGCTCTTCAGATAGCCATAGGCAAACTCACCGCCCTCGATGGTCATGGTAACACTCTTGATACCAGCCTCATCGCCTTCCTGCATATCGGTGATGGTTACCTTGTAGCCATGAGCCTCAGCCCAGCGCATATACATACGCATCAGCATCTGCGCCCAGTCCTGGCTCTCGGTACCACCGGCACCGGAATTGATCTTGAGTACGCAGTCCATCGGGTCTTCCTTCTGGCGAAGCATGTTCTTCAACTCCAGGTCTTCGATGGCTTTTATCGCCTTGGCATAATCGGCATCCACCTCTTCCTCGGTTACCATTTCATCTTTATAGAAGTCGAACGCCAGCTTCAACTCATCGGCATAAAGACGTACAGTCTTATAACCGTCGAGCCACTTCTGGATACCTTTTACCTTCTTCATCTGCTCCTGTGCATACTTTGGGTCTTCCCAAAAGTCAGGAGCCTGAGTTCGGAGCTGCTCCTCTTCAAATTCTACTTTCTTCTGGTCTATATTGAGATAACGGTGCAGAGCGTCAGCTCTGTCCATCACATTTTTCAACTGGTCAGCTGTAATCATTAATGTATAATTAATAATGAATAATTAAAACTTACTCCTCATACATCTTGTCAATCTCCGCCTTGTAGTTCTTGTTGATGATAGGGCGGCGAATCTTCAAGGTATTGG
>USQD01000132.1 GCA_900556795.1 uncultured Prevotella sp.
GCTGAAATTATTAATTATTAATTATAAATTGTACATTCATGATTGTTGATGAACTAAAATATAAGATATTGGAGCAGTTTGGCTTTCCGCCTACTCCCGAGCAGGCAAATGCGCTTGACGTCTTTGCCCGCTTTATGACCGATTGCAATCCTCATGCTGTGATGATATTGCGAGGTAGTGCGGGTACGGGTAAGACTTCGCTCTCGGGTGCCATCGTCCGCACGATGAAGGCCATCGGTCAGAAGGTGATGCTCCTGGCTCCTACGGGCAGGGCTGCCAAGGTTTTCTCCCTGAGCAGCGGTTCGCCTGCCTTCACCATCCATCGCCGCATCTATCGCGAGAAAGCGTTTTCGGGGGTTGACGGTCAGTTCAATCTCAACGACAATCTCTATAAGGATACGCTCTTCATGGTGGATGAGGCCTCGATGATTTCCAATCAGGGACTGGGTGGAACCACCTTCGGAAGCGGCTGTCTGCTGGATGATTTGGTTCATTTCGTTTATCAGGGTCATAACGACCGCCTGATGCTGATTGGCGACAAGGCGCAGTTGCCACCTATCGGCGAGGAGGAATCGCCTGCCCTTCATGCTGCCATGCTCGAAGGTTACGGCTTGTCGGTTTATGAATGCGACTTGAACGAGGTGCTCCGCCAGAGTGAACAGTCGGGCATTCTGTATAATGCCACGATGATTCGTCAGATGATTACGCACGATGACATTACGCAGCTTCCGAAAATCCATTTCTCCGGCTTCCAGGACATCCAGCTGATGCCTGGAGCCGAACTGATAGAGGCGCTTGCCGACAGTTATCATCATGTGGGTTTGGACGACACCATCGTCGTGACTCGCAGTAACAAGCGTGCCAACATCTTCAATCAGGGCATTCGCAATATGGTGCTTGACAGGGATGAGGAACTTTCGCAAGGCGACATCCTCATGATTGTGAAAAACAATTATTACTGGATGGAAGAGGAGAGGAAGAAGATAAAGGAGAGTGAAGTTAAAAGTAACGTAGCCGAAACAGCTAATCATAAAGTTCAAAGTTCAAATCTCAAAGTTCAAAGTAAAGAACTTCCTGCGTTCCTGGCGAATGGCGACCGTGCCAAGGTGCTGAGGGTTCGTCGACGCATCGACCTTTACGGTTTCCGTTTCGCAACGCTTCTGTTGCAGTTCCCTGATTACGACAATTACGAGCTGGAGGCAACGGTTCTGCTGGATACTTTGACGAGCGAGGCACCAGCCTTGACCCATGAACAGCAGGAACAGCTCTTCCGGCAGATAGAAGAAGATTATCAGGACATTCCGCTCAAGGCGGATAGAATGAAGGCAATCAGGCAGGACCGGTTCTTCAATGCCCTGCAGGTGAAGTTTGCCTATGCCGTAACTTGCCATAAGGCGCAGGGCGGACAGTGGGCGCATGTTTATGTGGATCAGGGGTATATGACGGACGACATGCTTACGCCCGACTACATCCACTGGCTCTATACAGCCTTCACCCGTGCCACGGAAAAGTTGTATCTGGTCAATTGGCCAGAGACGCAAACGGCTACTTCATAGTTTCAAATTGGTTCAATATCAGCGATTTCTGCAAATAAACATCAGAATGTTTGATGGTTTGGAAAAAAAATCGTACTTTTGCAGCCGGATAAATATAAAGTGTGTTCCACACGCCATGAAGGGGACGTGTGGGGCTTTTTACGCAAAGGTATAAGAGATTTTTAATTTATCATATATAAAAAATAAATGGAAAATAGAAAAGTAGCTTTAATCACGGGTATTACAGGTCAGGATGGCTCTTATTTGGCAGAGTTGCTGCTGAGCAAGGGGTATGATGTTCACGGAACTATCCGACGTTCATCAACCGACTATCGCGAGCGCATCGCTCATCTGGAAGGTACCCCCAATTTCCATCTTCATTATGCCGACCTCGGTGACTCCATGAGTATCATCCAGGTGATGAACAAGGTGAAACCTACAGAGGTTTACAACCTTGCGGCACAGAGCCACGTACAGGTAAGTTTCGACTCTCCGGAGTTTACTGCCGATGTAGACGCAACGGGCGTTCTCCGTATCCTGGAGGCTATCCGCCAGTGCGGACTGTCTGAAACCTGCCGCATGTATCAGGCTTCTACCTCTGAGCTTTACGGTAAGGTAGAAGAGGTTCCTCAGAACGAGAACACTCCATTCCATCCTTATTCTCCTTACGCTGTTGCCAAGCAGTATGGTTTCTGGATTGTCAGGGAATATCGTGAGGCTTACAACATGTTCTGCTGCTCAGGTATTCTCTTCAACCATGAGAGTGAGCGCCGTGGCGAGACTTTCGTAACCCGCAAGATTACCCTGGCTGCTGCCCGCATCAAGCAGGGTAAGCAGAGCAAGCTCTATCTCGGTAACCTGGATTCTCTCCGCGACTGGGGTTATGCGAAGGATTACGTAGAGTGCATGTGGCTGATTCTCCAGGCAGAGAAGCCAGAGGATTTCGTCATTGCTACTGGTAAGCAGCACTCTGTCCGTGAGTTCGCCCAGTTGGCTTTCCACTATGTAGGCATTGAGCTGAAGTGGGAAGGAAAGAATGAGAACGAGAAGGGTATCTGCGTTGAGGGTCCTGAGGAACTCATCGGTAAGACGCTCGTTGAGGTTTCTCCTGATTTCTATCGTCCTACCGACGTGGTGAACCTTTGGGGTGACCCAACAAAGGCTAAGGCTAAGCTCAACTGGAATCCTAACACCACATCTTTCGAGGATCTCGTCAAGATCATGGTAGAGAGCGATATGGCGAAGGTGGCTGCTGAGGATGCTGGCGAGAAGGTTCGCTGCAACCTCGTAGAATATTTGGAAAAGGGTATTGTTAAGTAATTATGTTAGATAAAAACGCTAAGATTTATATAGCAGGACACCACGGACTCGTGGGTTCTGCTATCTGGAATAACCTCGAGAAGAGAGGCTATCATAATCTGGTGGGTCGTTCTCACAAAGAACTCGACTTGACCGACCAGTATGCAGTGGAGAAGTTCTTTGATGAGGAGAAGCCTGATGCAGTGGTTCTGGCTGCTGCCTTCGTGGGCGGTATCATGGCGAACTCATTGTATCGTGCCGACTTCATCATGCAGAACATGAAGATGCAGTGCAACGTAATTAGCAATGCTTATTCTCATGGCGTGAAGAAACTCCTCTTCCTGGGTTCTACCTGCATCTATCCTAAGAATGCTCCGCAGCCAATGAGTGAGGACGTTCTCCTTACTTCTCCTTTGGAATACACCAACGAGGAATACGCCATTGCCAAGATTGCCGGACTGAAGATGTGCGAGAGCTACAACCTTCAGTATGGAACCAACTATATCGCAGTAATGCCAACCAACCTCTATGGTCCGAATGATAATTTCCACCTGGAGAACAGTCACGTAATGCCTGCGATGATGCGCAAGATTTATCTAGCCAAGCTCATCCATGACGGCGACTGGCACAGTATTGAGGTAGATATGAACAAGCGTCCTATCAACCCTACTGACAAGCTTCGTGCCATCATCGGAGAGGGTAATGTGGACGGCAATAACTCTCATGAGCGCATCTTGAAGGCTTTGGAGTTCTATGGTATATATAATAATAAGGTGATACTTTGGGGTACAGGAAAACCTCTCCGTGAATTCCTCTGGAGCGAGGATATGGCTGACGCCAGTGTTCATGTGCTCCTGAATGTGGATTTCAAGGACATCATCGGTATAGAGAAGTACAGTTCTGTATTCTATGGTGCCAAGGTAGATGGTGCAGTGGATAGAAACAACTCTGAGGGTCGTGGTGGTGCTATCCCATCTCTCGGTGAGATTCGCAACTGCCACATCAACGTGGGAACCGGTAAGGAACTTACCATCCGTGAGCTTTCTGAGTTGGTAGTAAAGGCAGTGGGTTTTGAGGGCACAGTAGAGTTTGACGCCAGCAAGCCAGATGGAACCATGCGTAAGCTCATCTCCGTAGATAAGCTTCATAGTCTGGGCTGGACTCACAAGGTCGAGATTGAGGATGGCGTGCATAAGCTCTTCGACTGGTATAAGGATAGTTTGAAAGACTAAATACAAAATATGGATAGGAAAGAGTAGCGACGGTTGGATCGCTGCTCTTCTTTTTGTAACTTGTCCACCCAGTTACTTAAAAAGTTTGATTTATAATAGTGTTGTGGAATTAAGGCTAACATAAACATGAAAAAGATTATTTTATTTTTGCAGTTGATTTTCTCGATAGGGATGTCGGCGCAGACGACTGTAGAATCAGTCCAAGTTGCGGATATGGATGAAGGTGCCCCCATCTGTGGCAAGTCAATAGATTTGCACAAGCGCATTCTCCAGGCCTACAATTGCGATAGTACGCTCATCGTCTTCGCTTGTGATACCACTAAAAAAGGAAAAAATACCGATACTGGCAATCTCTATTCACTAGATGCCAATACCCTGGAAGGGCAATGGCAAAAGTCGCTGAAACTTTCTTTGTCAAAACTCTATGGCGTCTGTTCCAAGGGGGTGCTGCTTTCCTCCACTCTGAAAAGTACAGGCAAGTCTCTCTTGACCTTGTCTGATACCAAGACGGGCCAGTCGCTATGGACGCAGTATCTTTATCCTGTCTATTTCAATGATAGCTTGGATATCGTGGTAGGACTTGAGAAAGTGGGAGGCAGCAAGACATACGCTTATCGCCTGAGCACAGGAATGCTGTTGTGGGATGCCGAGATTCCGATGACCAGGAACGTGGGATGGAAAGATGCTTGCATGGTGGATTCCACTCACTTGGTGGTTGTAGGTGATGCCATCAACGAGATCAACATCCATTCGGGTGAAATCAAGAAAGTGAAGGCTGTGACTGGCATCCATGATTCCAAGGGCATGATGGCTTTGGCATTGACCAATGTCTTGTCTGCGGCAGTCACCATCGGATTTAATTCTCCTTTTTATTACTATTATTATAATCTTAATCCATATATCATTACGGGCTTGACTTCCAATATCCTTCAGGTGGGCTCTGACTTGTATATTAGTGATAGAAAAAGCCTCTATTGTTTGGGAGCGGACAGTTTGCAAACACGCTGGAAGTATGATTTCCAGGACAAGGAGGCTTCTACGGCTCATCTTCTGCTCAGGGATGGCAAGATTTTGATGCTCAATTACGGTTATGGCAACAGTCTTATGAGAGGTACGGTGAAGTGTGGCAAGCCTTTCTTGGCTTCTTTTGATGCACAGACGGGAGATAGGGAGAAGATGTTTCCTTTATACGACAAGAAGCATATCATGAACGACGGAATGCTCACGAAGAGTGGTGTCTTCCTTGCTGGTTCCGACAAGGCTGTATATCTGTCATTTGCAGATTCTGCTGTCATCAGCAAAGATTGGGATCGCAGAGCCAATGGGGCTTTGACTATGGTGTTGAGAAAACCATTCTATGCGTTTCATGGACTTGCACCAAAGCTGACTTTAGTGGAGGCATTCGACAAGGTGTGCCCGATGCTGACCAGTACCAACAAGCTTTTTGTCTTCAATGACAAGTTGGACATTCTTGAATCTTATGATCTCTACGAGACTTTCTCCGTTTGTTTCCGTTTGGATGATGTGCTTTGCATACAAAACAGGGATGACAAATCCAACTTTAGGCTGATTCATCCCGATGGTTCCTCTATCGGAAAACTGAAAGGCAAGCCTGTAGCCGCCCTGCTCAAGGGCAGAAATGTGCTAGCTGTATATGATGATCACCTTACAGTCTTTAGGCTGTAAGGTGCCTAGTGCCCTCTTATTACTGAAATCATGAGATCGGAAGAGCGTCGTGTAGGGAAAGAGTGTAGATCTCGGTGGTCGCCGTATCATTAAAAAAAAAAAAA